>CAMCJU010000070.1 GCA_945875085.1 Candidatus Phycorickettsia trachydisci | reverse complement strand
GATAATTTTTCTACCGCCATATTCCCCTGATTTGAATCCGATAGAAAAATTCTGGGCTAATATGAAGCGATGGATTAAGGATAAAATTATAGAATTTTCTGAACTGTATGATGCTATTGTTGCTTTCTTTCAATTCTCTATTACAACCTCATTTACTATATCTTAGTTCAGGACTATCTTATTTCAAATTGCATTTTTCCAGGCATTTCGCCAGGTATTTTGCTCGCTTGCTCCGTTGCGAGGTCGGCAATTATAGTCTCTCCGCCAATAACTGTTTGCCCTACTGCTACTTGTGTATTAGTGCCAATAGGTAAGTATAGGTCTACTCTTGAGCCAAATCTAATTATGCCATATCGCTGACCGGCAATAACTTGCATATCTTCTTCAAGATCGCACACTATTCTTCTGGCAATTAGGCCCGCTATTTGCACAAATGCTATTTTAACGCCGCCTCCTGTTTCAAGGACGACAGATTGGCGCTCATTATATATGCTGGCTTTATCTAGGGATGCGTTTAAGAATTTACCTGGATTGTAGTATAGTCCTAAAATTTTGCCACTGATTGGCACTCTATTGACGTGCACGTCAAATACGCTTAAAAAAATACTAATTTTAAGCGCCTTGTCGTCAAATTTTAGCTCGCTTGGCGGAGTTGTTTCTTCGATGGCTGCAATCCTTCCGTCGCCTGGACTTATTATTAAATTCTCTCTTGTGGGTGTTATCCTTTGAGGATTGCGAAAAAAATAAGCGCAAAATGATGTTAAAATCAAGCCTAGCCATCCAAAATTGTGATTAATGGAGGCAAATACGAAAGTTAATGCGCCTGAGATTGCAATAAAAATATAGCCTTCTTTGTGGATAATATTAGATATATCGTTGTAATTTTTCATGATGTTTCCTTTTTAGTTACTTTAGTTCCTTTTGTTTTTGTCGCAGTAGCTTTTGCCGCGACCTTTGGCTTTGCAGTAGCCTTAGCTTTAGTTGCCTTTGTCGCAGTAGCTTTTGCCGCGACCTTTGGCAATTCCTCTATATCATCATTTTCTCCAGTCTCTTTTGGCGCTCGATATTTTTCTTTCATCTTTTCTTGTTTTTCAGCATTTCTTTTAGATTTAGCTTCAATTATAGGCCATGCTTCATCGATACTGATAGTAAATATATCTTTGTCTTTTGGTATGGAGGCAAGTGTGCCCGCGTACTTTAAGAATGGCCCGAATTTACCAATCGAAGCAGTCACGGGATTATTTGAAGGGTCATGACCTACTATCCTTGGTAATACTGTTAATTTCAAGGCTTGTTCTGGGGTAATATCTTGGGGCTTAATAGAGTTTGGTATTGTTACTCTTTTAAAGCCGGGTTCACTCGTATCTCCAACTTGTAGATACCAGCCATAAGGGCCTTTTTTTAAATAAATAGGTAGATCTGTAGGATCGTGAGCGATCGCTTTGATGTCGGGTGTAAATAATGTCGTTGCTACATCCTGGATATCTTCATCGCTTTTGAGATTCATCACAAAGGAGCATCCTGGGTAGGCTGAGCACGAATAAAAAGCCCCAAATCTGCTTGTTTTTAATGATAATTGCGCGTTCTTGCAGCTAGGACAAGATCTATCATCGCTGCCCCAAATCTCTTGAAATAATACTTTATCAAGACTCTCAAGCACTTCAGTAATGCGTATATTTTGCATGCTTGCGGCATTGATGTTGAATGGTTGCCAAAAGTTTTCCAACAAGTTCTTCCATGGCAATTTGCCCTCTGCTACTTGATCTAGCTCCTCTTCAAGGCTTGCGGTAAAATCATATTCAACATATTTATGAAAAAAGTGCGTTAAAAATGCATTAGCAACTATTCCTTGAGCTTCAGGGACAAAGCGTTTTCTAGCATCTAATTTTACATATTTACGATCTTGTATCACGGATAATATTGCAGCATAAGTAGATGGTCTGCCTATTCCTAATTCAACTAATTTTTTAATTAGGCTGGCTTCATTATAGCGCGCAGGAGGTTCTGTGAAATGTTGTTTTGGTAAGATTTGCTCACATTCAATCGCCTCGCCTATTTCCAGGGGTGGTAATAATTTTTCATCCTCATCTTTATCTTCTTTATCCTCGTCTAGGTCTTCTTCTTTAGTATAAGCTGCGTAAAATCCCTTAAATGTTAAAGTCGACCCAGAAGCGCTTAGTACGAACTTATTGTCATTAGAGGTTATTTTTGCAGTTACGATATCGAGCAACGCGCTTTCCATTTGGCATGCAACGGTATGTTTCCAGATTAAGCTATAGAGCTTATGCATATCTGGATCTAATTTGTTGCGCAAGATTTCAGGCGTTAAATTTATATCGGTAGGGCGTATTGCTTCATGAGCTTCTTGGGCATTTTTTGATTTTGCTTTATATACTCGTGGGCTTTGTGGCAGGAACTTGCTGCCATAATTTTCTTTAATAAAATTGCGTATAGATTCCAGGGCGTCGCCTGCGATAGTTACGCCATCAGTTCGCATATAAGTTATTAATCCCGTAGTATCATTGCCCTGAACATTGATGCCTTCGTATAATTTTTGCGCTAGCTGCATAGTTTTTTTGGTGTTAAATCCAAGTTTTCTAGAAGCGTCTTGTTGAAGAGTTGAAGTGATAAAAGGTGCTAGGGGGTGGCGTTTTTGTTGCTTTTTTTCCACTGACGCAACGCTGTAACTGCGCAATGACATCTGTTGGAGAATTTCATTAGCGTCATTTTCTTTTGTGATTGTGAATTTCTCTAGTTTTTGTGAATCGATTTGCGCTAATTTGGCTGTAAAATTCTGCTTATCCAATTTCGTGCAGCCTGCAGTGATGTCCCAATATTCTTGCTTTTTAAACAGTCTAATTTCTTTTTCCCTCTCGCAAACAATCCGCAATGCAACAGATTGGACTCTGCCTGCTGATTTGCAGCCTGGCAATTTACGCCACAAGATTGGCGATAAGGTAAAGCCAAATAAATAATCTAATGCCCTTCTGGCTTGCTGAGCATCAACAAGGTTAAGATCTATATCCCTGGGATTGGCAATGGCCGCTTTGATTGCTGTTTTGGTTATTTCGGTAAAAACGATCCTTTTTATGACAGTGTCTTTTTTGATTTTGCGATTTTCTTTGAGCATTTCTACGACATGCCAAGCGATGCCTTCTCCTTCGCGATCTGGGTCAGTAGCTAAAATAATTTCACTGCATTCTGTGGCAGCTTTGCTCAGGGCGTTGACATGCTTGTCGGATTTGGGCAAGAGCGCATATTTTATCTGAAAATTTTGCTCAGGAATAACAGAGCCTTCCTTAGAGGGTAAATCTCTTATATGGCCATATGAGGCCAAAACAATATAATCCTGGCCTAGATATTTGTTGATGGTTTTTGCTTTGGCTGGAGATTCAACCACAACTAGTTTCATAATAACTTGCTTATTAATAATTACATAACTATAGTTATTCGATTTGAAGCTGCAACCAAGTTGCTTGCCTATCAATATCCTGTGCTTCAAATACCTAGCATGAAGACTAGCATCTCTTTAAAGTTAGGATATCAACTTGACCTCAAAACAACTATACATATTACATCAATCAAGACTATCATATTTGATAATTGATTTTAAGAACTTCCAAGTAACAACTTAATGTATTATGCAGCCAAATTCAATCATAATTCTGAAAAATTTGTCAGCTTAAAAATTTTAATTAATCAATTTGGGGCATGACGCCTCGTGATTTTCGTCATAAGCAGCCTTTACCACTAAATAAAGCATAAATTTTGCGCAATATATGTAAAAAATAATAATTTTTAAAGGGCTTTTTAGTTACATATTAATTTAATCTGAATGCTTTTAAAGATAATTATTAAATAAGTTTTTGCGTATGGGCTAATATTAATTCATATAAACAAATATTAGGGCAAGGACAATGAAAATAGTACAAAAATTATTTTTTAGCATTGCGATGCTAAATTACAGCCAAGTTTTGGCTGCCGGATATGACGTTAAAGATGCTTTGGAGGGTCAGGAATCTAAGTCAATCAATACCGATGCGATAGGTCATTTTGTGGATAATTATTTTGTGGATAATAAATCTCCTAAGGCAAAATCTCCTAAGGCTATAGATAAGCCCTCAAAATTCAAGATGATTGGAATGAGCAGTTTGTATAATGCTGCCACGGGAATGCTTTGGTCGCAAAATAAAAACCAACTCCCCGCGAATCTTGATTCTGGGAATGCTCTAGAAGATAAGCTAAATGTACTGTCTGTTAGCTCTTTTGAGGAAATAAATATGCCGCTGGCGCAAAATAATAAAACTTTACTGGCATCGGAGAAAAATTCCGAGTTTGTTATACTTTCAGACCTTCCGCAATCTCAAGGCAGTAGAGCAGAGAGCTTCGTTCATGTAGGGTATGATCTAAACAGCACAATTAACAATTCTAAAAATCAAATTAATCTATCTAATGGGCATAAAGCAAGTAAGATGAGTGATGATTTTATGGTAATAGACAGTCAGAAAAATGATACTGACAGCAGTTATGATCAAAAGCAGCTGCAACTTTCGATCAATATGGCCCAAGAGCGAATAATCAATAAGCAGAGCATGCAGGATAATTTTGGCGAGTCAAACAACATCGATGATATGATATTTCAAAGCAATCATAGATTGTCTATGAATAATGGGCAAAAGTATGGTTCATTTGTTAATAATACTCAGGATGAATTTCATTTGATCTCAAGTGATTCTCAGGATGAATTTAATGCTTCTGCAGGTGATACTAAGGAGGAATTTAGCATCATTTCATCGCTAGATGCTACGCAAAAAATCAGCACAAATTCAAAAGACATTCACCAGGAAATAGATTTGTTATTCAGCAGCTTGCGCGAAAATTTAAAAGCAAGTTTTCAAGAAAATGCCAAACTAGCTTTGGTTGATAATGATAAAGGCGATATCTTAGAATCCTTACAGGGTCAAAATTTAGTAAGTATGAGTTTAAGTAAGGAGTCTATTATTGATGGTCTAAGCGATTCTCAGCCAGAATATTTGGATCATCCATCACGGGCAAACCACGATTTGATAAGC
>CAMCJU010000069.1 GCA_945875085.1 Candidatus Phycorickettsia trachydisci | reverse complement strand
TCTTTAACTTCCTTTAGATCATAAAATTTGACAGATCCTATAATGATGTATGGAATTTGCTGCAAAATAAAAACATCCTCCAACGCGCGCGTTTGAAAATTCGTACGCACCAATATTGCTCGCAGATTGTTTGCCGGTGATTTTAAGAGCTCTTGCGCAATGAATTGAGCTTCAGCTTGAGGGTTATCGCATTGAATTAATTTAATATGCTGATTTGTTTGGTCAAGATCAGTTCTGCCGCTAACTAAATTCTTTGCATATCGATTTTCATTGTTTTTGATAATGCTTTGGGCGGCATCAAGGATGTTTTGCGTAGATCTGTAATTTTGCGATAATGTAATGACTTTTGTATTGATAAACTCTTTGCTAAAATTAAGAATATTGCTAATTTGCGCCCCTCTCCAGCTGTAAATACTTTGATCATCATCGCCAACACAAGCAAGGTTTTTATGCTCTAATGCGATGGCTTTAATCCAATCATACTGAGCCTTATTGGTATCTTGATATTCATCGACTAGCACATATTTAAATCTATCTTGATATATTTCTTGAATATCTCTATGGGTGTTAAAAATATTGTTAACATGAAGTAGGATATCGCTAAAATCTACTAGATTTGAGTTTTTCAAGTATTGTTGATAATGGTGATATATAGAAATAGCTAGTTTATTTTGATGATCAACCTCTTGGGGCAAAAGACTCAAATCCTTCCAGCTGGTGATCAGATGATGGGCAAATTTATGATCTAGCTTGTTATTATCAAGTTTATGATCTAAGTAGATGTTTTTTAATATTTTGATTTGATCAGCATAATCAAGGACTACCAGATCGCTTTTTAGCCCGACTAGTTCTGCGTGGCTTTTGAGGATTTTTAAGGCAATTGAATGAAATGTGCCAACGTAAGGCAGGCGCTTGCCACATAGATGCTCAATTCTGTTTTGCATTTGCTCGGCTGCTCTATTGGTAAATGTCACGGCCAAAATATCCCCCGAGCGGTATATATTTTGCTCCAACAGATAGGCGATTTTCTGAGTAATGACAGTAGTTTTTCCAGTACCAGCCCCTGCTAAGACAAGCAATGGGCCTGCAGTATACAATACCGCTTGCCTTTGCTCGTTATTTAATATATCTAAATTCAACATTGTTATGACAATTTTTATAATTTGTTTTTAGGGTAAACTTGAATTTAAGGTAAAATTTTACTCCCTTTTAGCATTCCAGCAATTTGCTGGCCTAGGCGATCAGCGCAAATTGGAGCAAAAAGCTCATCAAGACGAGCATGATCTTTTTCTATTTGCAAAAGATCCCTTGTTTTTATAGATATGCGCAGATTTTCTTTTGCTTGGCTTATTAGCTCATCTTGCAGGCAGAGTTTTGCTAATATCTTTTCTACTTGGCCAATCAGGTGCTCAGCCTTTAATATTGCCTCTAGAAGGATCTTTTGCTCATGGTCTTGCGACATCTTATCTATAGCCTGCATCATCATGCTTTGAATTTCTTGCTTATCTGCATGAGTTTGAACTACCAGTTCTGCGCTTATTTCACCGGAAGCCTCAGAAGCAGAAACATAGAGCAAGCCATCGGCATCAACGCAAAAACTAACCTCAACTTTAGGCATGCCTGCAGGCATTGGCGGTATTTGCTTTAACTCAAGGACTCCTAGCGATTTGCAGTCTTTGGCAAACTCACGCTCGCCTTGCAGGATATGGAGCTTAATGGCAAACTGATTATCAACGTAGGTGGTAAAATTGCGTTTTACTTGCGTAGGAATTGGCGTATTGCGCATTATGATTTTTTCATTCAGTCCTCCTAGCACCTCTATGCCCAAAGAAAGAGCAGCAACATCAAGAAGAACGTAGTTTTTAGCAACGGAAAGATTCTCTGCTTGCAACGCTGCGCCAAGACTAACCGCCTTATCAGGATCGAAGCCATCTAAAATCGGCAGATTAAATTGCTCTAAAGCACTTTTGACAAATGGCACTCGACTTGAGCCGCCAACTAATATAATACCGCAAACATTACTGCCGTGACTCAGCACTTCTGATGTTAGGCGCAGAGTTTTCTGGATCTGAGGCATCGCTAGCTTTTCATAGAGGTTTATATCCAAAGGCGCCAGCAGATTTTCTTTTAGTGTTTTGGCCCTAGCGCTGCTTTCAAGATTCAAATGCTTGGCTATAGCCTGATCGATGTCATCGCCGCCCAGCATATCGTCTCCGGCTACAGCCAGAACTTGCACAACCTTGTCATGTATCTTGAGCAATGAGACGTCAAAAGTACCCCCACCAAAATCATAGACCAGATATTGTCCTTGCGAATTATTGTTAACGCCATAGGCAAAGCCTGCGGCAATCGGCTCGCTTAGCAACCTTATTACCTCCAGCCCAGCTCTTGATGCTGCCTTTTTGATGGCTGCTTTTTGCTTGTCATGAAAATATGCCGGTACAGTAACGACGCATTTTTTAACAATCAAATTTTTAGCAATGCAGTCTTCAATTTGGCTAGAGAAATACTGCTGTGCTATTTGCTTTAGTTTGATAAAAACAAGACTTGCCAGCTCTATCGGGTCAAATAATTTGCCATCAACACTGATTATTGCGCTGCCTGAGTCATCAACGATAATTTGCTTAAGTCCGGGCTCGATGGCATTACTCATCATTATTTCTTGATAGGTTTTGCCAAGTATTCTTTTGATGGAAGAAATATTTACCGCATAGGGCAGCATTTCTCCAACAGACCAGTTGTGATTTTGATAACTTAAGATCGAAGGAATAAACTCATCATTGATAACAAATGGCTTATGATTTATAGAAAATGCAACTAAGGAATTTGTCGTGCCAAAGTCAATGCCTATTACTGTCTCTTGAGGCTTATTTCTTGGGTCTGATATTTGTATTAATGTCGTCATTAGGATATGGCTATTTATGAAGGCTGCTTATGGAAGTCTACTTGAATGTTATCTGAGATTGTAATTTGTTTTTTATGACCGCAGTTAAATTATCGATATAACGCAAACAAGCCGTAAGGCTAGCTGCAGCATCAAGATCGTTAGTGCTAAATGCATTTTTCAAATCGCTAATAATATCTTTTTTCCTTAAATATTGCTCGCCCAGCATACTTGAAAGTAGCTCAGCATTATTATTGATGCTTACTTGCTCAAAGCCATGAAAGATGTTCCTTAAGAACTCCTTGGTTAATAAACACTTCATGGACTCATCATCAAAATGCACGCCATGAATTTGCAATATTGTCTTTGCGCGCAAAAACTCATCCTTGATATTGTCGTAAGCCTGATTGATCTTGGCGGAGAGTCCTAAAAAAAGCTCTTTCTGCTCATCATCATTAGCTTTATCAGGATGGCAAACTACTTGAAGACTAAAATATTGCTTGTCGAGCTGAGCAAAATCGATATCAAAAACAACCGGTAGATTTAAGATTTCAAAATAATTTTTCATAAAAAATTTTATACATTAAATGATTTGCCACAGCCGCATTTGGCTTTTTCATTAGGATTTATAAAAACAAACCCTGACTTAAAAGCATCTTGAGTGTAATCCATTTGTGAGCCTATAACATACATAATAGCTTTTGGATCAATCAAGACGCGCACGCCTTTTTCTTGCACGACTTCTTCAAATGGATTGGGGCTATCTGCATACTCAAAAACATAAGACAGTCCCGAGCAGCCGCCGCTTTTAACGCTAATGCGCACACCGAAAGACTCAACCCCGCGCATATCTATTAATTCTTTTACTTTATCTGCTGCTGCTTGAGTGATATCGAGTATTTGCTTACGCGCCATTCAGACTTGCATCATTTAGACTTACATCATTTAGACTTGCATCATTCAGACTTGCATCATTCAGACTTGCCTGATTTTTAGCTTTGTAATCAGCAATAGCTGCTTTAATTGCATCTTCTGCAAGCATTGAGCAATGCATCTTAACAGGTGGCAGAGATAAATACTGAGATATTTCAACATTTTTAATCTGACCTGCCTGATCTAGAGTTTTTCCCAAAATCCACTCCGTCGCTAAAGAGCTTGAGGCAATAGCGCTGCCACAGCCAAATGTTTTAAATTTAGCATCTACTATAGTGCCTTGATCATCAACCTGAATTTGCAGCTTCATAACGTCGCCACAAGCTGGAGCGCCAACAAGGCCCGTGCCAACACTTAAATCATTCTTATCCATAGATCCAACATTTCTAGGATTCTCGTAATGATCGATAACTTCTTGACTATAAGACATAATAAAAACCTTAAATAAAATTATTTGTTAATGAGTTGCCCACTTGATCTCCTTCAAGTTAATGCCCTCTTGCACCATTTCCCATAATGGGCTCAAATCCCTTAGATGGTTAACTTTTGAAATCACTAAATCCGCCGCATACCTTATTTCTGCTTCTGTCGTGAACCTGCCAATGCCAAATCTTATCGAGGTATGGGCAAGTTCATCCTCAAGGCCCAAGGCTTTTAAAACATACGAAGGCTCAAGGGACGCTGAAGTGCAAGCTGAGCCTGAAGATACGGCCAGATCCTTGATGGCTAAAATCATCGACTCACCTTCGACATATGAAAAACTTAAGTTAATATTACCAGGGTAGCGCTTATCAGGATCGCCATTTAGATAAACTTCGCTAATATTATCAAAAATCTTTTTCATAAACAAATCGGCTAATTGTTTCACTCTGGCAAATTCGCTCTCCATCTCAAGGGCGGCAATTTGGCTAGCAGCCCCTAAGGCCACAGCCAAAGGAGTCGAAACAGTCCCTGAGCGCACGCCTCGCTCTTGGCCCCCCCCGCTAATTATTGGCAGCAACCTGACCCGTGGCTTTCTCCTAAAATAAAGCGCCCCGATGCCCTTTGGCGCATAAATCTTATGCCCAGATATGCTGGCAAGGTCAATGTTGCACTCTTCTACATCGATGGGGATTTTGCCATATCCTTGCGCAATATCGGAATGAAAGAAGACTCCTTTTTCGCGGCAAATTTTACCAATTTCTTTTAATGGCTGAATAACGCCAATTTCATTATTAACGGCCATAACAGACACTAGCAGAGTCTTGTCGGTAATCGCGCTGCTTAATTG
>CAMCJU010000068.1 GCA_945875085.1 Candidatus Phycorickettsia trachydisci | reverse complement strand
CCTAATTTGTACAACAGTTACAAATAAACATAGAGCAGCAGGTATTATATTACACATGATAGCAGAGTTAATATAATTTATTAAAATATTTGTTAAGATATTAACTCCTAAAAACATAAAAAAAACAATCACCAAAGTATCGACGATGTTTTTAAATATTTGAGCTTTACTGACTTTGAAAAAATAAAATGGCGCCAATGATATCATGGCTGTCAGCAGCACTCTAAAAATTTGTTTATAGTAATGCAATTCAAGCATCTTTGTTTGGGAGCCCAGAGCTTTTGCTGCGTTAATAATACTTGGAATTTGCCAAATAGGAACGTTGTAGATAGGACTTAAGAAATGCCAGATATTCTCAAAGGTTACTTTAGTAACTAAATCCACATTATCTACTATTGCAATAGCATTGTTACTATATCTTTGACAGTCTGATAAAGACCATTTTTCGTTACTTATTTTTGCGCTTTGGCATTCGAGCTTATTGTCAAATAACTTACCTTTGAGAGTAAGTATCGTAACAGACTCAAGTAGATTATTTGCCAGATCAACCTTTTGGATGTAAATAAATCTTTGCACATCGAGGCATTCTTCTTTCATAATAACATTTTTATAAATCCTTGAATGCCCTTGCTGATTTATACCCCGCTCTAAATCTTCAAAGCGGCCTAATAAAATACCTCCCAATGGAGTTACTATTGTCAGCACAATCAAACCTAAAGCCAGGTTCACTAAAGCAAGCAACCGCACAAGAAGAATAATTGAAAAGCCGCTATTGAAAATATTGATCAGCTGATTTGTTTGAATTAGCCATATTAGGTAAGCTAGCACCGATAATGCGCACAGCAAGGGGCTAAGCTCGGAAACAAGGTAGGGAATCTTATAGCATGTTAATCTGGCCAACTGACCAAGCCCTAGATCAACACCATTGTAGCGCATCAAGACATCAAAGGCACTGGTTACCAATAATAGCAATACGCTTATACTAAATACACTAAGTAATGTTTGACAATATTGACGAGCCAAATAAGTAGAAATGATGTTCATGGCAAAAGTGGCTATGGCTGTGGAGCTGAAGATATTGCTAAAGATATTTCTAAAGGTGTTTTTAGATGCATTTGCTAAGGCTACTTAAACTATATAGGTCTTTTTTTGCAGGATTTTTTGCAAGATTTCTTCAAAGGGCGCATATCCTGATAATTTTGCTACAATACTGCACTTATTGGCGGCTTTTGGCATACGCGCCTGACACACGCCCCTTTTGGCACAAAACGTTCTTGTTTGGCACAAAACATTTTCGATTAAACGTTCTTGATTAATGGTGGGTCTGGCAGGATTCGAACCTGCGACAACGCTCGTTATGAGCGAGGTGCTCTAACCACTGAACTACAGACCCATAGTTTTTTGCAACACTTATGCATAGCCTAAAAGTTAAGAATTGCACAAGAAGCTGCACAAGAGTTATACTTTCAAAGAGTTTAAGCTGACAGCTTTTTGCGTCCTTTGCTTCTGCGGCGATTTATCACAGCTCTACCTCCCGGAGTAGCCATTCTAGCTCTAAAGCCATGCCTTCTTTTTCTTACTAGTCTGCTAGGTTGAAATGTTCTTTTCATAAATCTACAAAATCCATCTAACAATTATATAATGTCAAATTATAGCAAAACATCGCGCTAATTAAAAGCACAATTTTCAAGTTATTTTCTTAAAAAATAAAACGACCGATAAAGAATCGTGAAAACTTACCTGAAATTACTCTATTTATGAGTTAAAGATTAATTTTTAGCGCCAAGAATATCAAGACTTTCAAACTTTGCTGGCTTAATTGCTTGAACATAAAAGACAAACAAAACAAGACGCAAAGGATAACGATGACTTTTCTCTTCTTGAGACTATCTACTTATGGGCGCAAATGCCACTGTGGAGACACTTAAATCATGTTATAGAAAAACTATCTTTAAGACACCCGCCCTTAAAATTTAGCAAAGCAAATATTAACAATGTAGAGCCAGATAATTTCGATCTTGACCCTGATGATGATTTTGAAGCAGATTGTTTTTGCAAGAGCAGCTTGAGCTAGATCAAGATAGGGGCGAAGAGGCGATGAGCGAAATTCTTGGAGCAGGTGAACATAGCCTTGATAGTAAAATCGTTGGGTGAAGCTTTTTGCTACATATTCTAAAGTAGCAAGGGGGGAGCAAGCTTATATGTGGTGCGCCTACTCTTTTTAAGAGACTATCGATCCTGCCCCAAGGCCATAGCCTGCCAAAAAGTCCTTAACCTCAAGAGCCTTGCTGCCTGGTCTTTGCAGCGCTTCGATAGCTAAAACATCTCTTGCGCAGGCGATATGTAGCTGATGGTTCATAACCAATCCGGGCTGGAAGTCATGCTCCGCGGTAATTACCTTTGCGCGCAAAACTTTAATCTGCTGGCCTTGGTGAGTAAAATAGCTCCCGGGCCATGGATTCATGCCACGTATCTGACAGCTAATTTCTCTAGCGCTAGAATGCCAATTGATTCTTGACTCTAGCTTTGTTAATTTTTGCGCATACGAGACGCCTTCAGTCCCTTGAGGGATCAGGGGCAGGCTATCAATCTTAGCGATTGTTTGCAACAAAAGATCCGCCCCAAGATCAGCGCACTGCTCGCGCAGCATAACGTATGTTGTATCTTGGTTTATTGCCACCTCTTGAGTCAGCAAAATAGGGCCGGTATCAAGACCCTTATCCATTTGCATAATGCATACTGCCGTTTTCTCATCGCCAGAAATGATCGCGCGCGGCATAGGTGCGGCTCCTCGATATCTTGGCAAAAGCGACGGGTGAATATTAAGGCAGCCATACTTTTTGGCATTAAGGATATTCTCAGGGATAATAAAGCCGTACGAACATACCACTATTAAGTCAGCTGGGATTGATTGTATCAATTCAAATGCACTCTCATGGCGCAGGGTTTTTGGAGTATAAACAGGGATATCAAACGCATTAGCATGCTGATGAACTTGCGATAGTTGCAGCCTCAATCCTCTTCCTTCAGGCTTTGGCTCTTGAGTAAATATGGCCATTACTTGATGATCACGGATCAAAGCAGACAAGGCGGGCACCGCAAAAGAGCAGCTGCCCATGAATATTATCTTCAAGATTTCAAGGCCGCATTTGGGGCTTGATTTGAGGCTTGATCTGGGTATTGTTTTGGCGCTTTGCTCGCCGCCTCTTGATTTATCTTAACCAGCCTTTTCATCAGCATATCGCGCTTTATTTTCGAGGCATGATCTACGATCAAACGCCCCGCCAAATGGTCCATTTCGTGCTGCACAACTCTGGCTAAAAATCCATCGCTTTGAAGAGTTTGCGGCTGATTGTTTCTATCTACATAGCTAAGTTTAATGGATTTAGGCCTAGTAACATCAACGCTAATGCCCGGTAAAGAAAGGCAAGCCTCTTTAAACACGCTCGTTTCTTCAGAGTAAAAAGTACATACTGGATTTGCCAAAAAAAGAGGGAAGAAACCAGCAGGTCTATTTTCATCATCACTATCTTGAATATCAATTACCGCAATCTGCAGCAATACTCCAACTTGATTGGCAGCAAGACCTATGCCACCATCATGATACATTGTCTGGAGCATGTCGTCCATTATCTTTCTTATGGCATCATTCACTTCAGGAGCTACTTCTGCTTTTGTTCGAAGCCTTTTATCTGGGGGGGTAACTATTTTTAACAATGCCATAAATCGAAAATTTTATATTAAAATCATCTTTTAATTATATCAAAAAAAGTTACGTTTGGAAAATGCTATTACCAATTGCTAGTTACAATAATAACGATATAGTCAATTAATTTACCAAAAGCAACTTCTAGCTAGCAACTTCTGGCTGGCCCACTTTTCAAGTCTATATTGAAAATAGTGCTGATGAACGGGCGCTTGCCAAAAGTATTAACGGCAAATTAATTAAGGCAAAGGCCTATATACTAAACTTAATACCAATGGAAAGCACTGGAAAGTACTTTAGATATTTATTAATGCTATCAAGGCCCTTATCTGAATCTTTTTGCAAATCGTCAATGAATTCTGGAGCTTTTGCAGCCAAGCCGCTGGCAGAAACTTTAACCTTTGCCTTGCCAGCATACATCAATCCTGCTTCCATATTAAAGCTCCATGGACTTATATCCATTAAAGAGCTATCGTAACCTACGCTCAGGATGGGAGCAATTTTATTTTTAAATTCCAGCGTTCCTTTGACGTTGCCTATTTGATTTGGAGCGTATTCGTGACCGTATAGGATTACGTTAGAACTTGGGCCAGATTTTAACTCTATCTTATTGCCATTATAGGCAATACCAGCAGAAACTCTAAAGCCAGAGCCGTCGATAGGATGATAATCTAACATCAAAGGTGCAGTCAAAAGGGTCAGAGATAATTTATATTTCAGCGCACTATCTTTGGTTTTGAGACTATATGTAAAATAATTTACACCTAAGCGGCCATATAGATTGTCAGCTAAATTAACCCTTGCCTCAAGACCCAAGCCAGATAAGCCTATTTTCGGACCAATAGCAACTTGGCTATCTGCTGAAGCGTTTTGCCAAGATGCAACGAGCATTACTGAGGCGGTAATTATTTTAATGAATTTTTTAAAGTTACGCATATAAATACACTTTATTAAGGTTAAAATTTTTTATTTTGTAATTTTTGAGCATTAAGTCTCAATAAATACTAACAAAATTATACATCGAATAAACTTGCAAAGAGTTGTTATGAATTTTTAGCGCTAAAATTATACATGGTGCGACTTTAATATCACAGCAATGCTATATGTTATAGCCTACTTGACAAAAGCCAGCGTTTTTGTGGTGTTTTTGGCATTGTTGGAACTTTCGCTTTAGCAAGAGCCTTGTTAATTAGCTAATCTTGAGTGTATTAATATATCATTATATTAGTTATCTTAAACTTACACGACGCTAATGAAAAAATTTACGATTAATTGCGACTTTGGAGGGCAAATGGCTCCATTTGCTATCTATATAGGAGAGCCAGAGCCAGGGCATCATCCTTTGCACTTTCAGGCAGATTGGCTATCAAAACAACGCGGCGGAACAATACCAGAGGAGGTCATGGATGCGATCTCTAAATTAAAAGAACTGGCAGACAAGAATAATGTGTCATTAGAAGAGTTGTGCGTCTATTCCTTAGGCGCCGCGCAACAAGAAGAGCAACTTACTTCAGAAGAAGGACAGGAGGAGGAAGAATTCGAAGAAGAGTAGAACTTTCAAGAAAGCTATATAGCCAAAGCCCTTATATCAATGATGATCTTATACCAAATCACTATCAAAAGAGCAATATAACTGATATAATGAGTCTTTAACAAAAGGGCTTAAAAATGTCACGAGGATATCAAAAACTAGAGATAGACGAAGAAGCAATCAGAACA
>CAMCJU010000067.1 GCA_945875085.1 Candidatus Phycorickettsia trachydisci | reverse complement strand
GGCTAAATTAGAAGCTGCTGGCGCTAAGGTAGAGCTAAGGTAAAAAAACGTGAGTGCCTTTATTTTTGTATAAATTTTACTTTTAAATAAAGTAATTTTTATGCTACGATAAAGTTCGTACTTTGAAGTGTTTAATATATAGTTCTGCTCAGGCAAAAGCAACGTGTCATTTTGTCAGAATTTTGTACTTGCATTATAAAATAACTAATATATAATAATGTAAAATTTAAATAAAAACTCTTTTAATGTGATGAGATATTGCATCATAATATATTTTTCAAATATTTCTTAAATTACAAGTATTATAACGGTCAAATTTAATGACAGATACTAGAAAAATTTGTGTATATATAGAGCAATATTCCTTTCTTTGAATTTTCTACAACTTAATCGATTATAACATGTCTCCAATGAGTAAAGCTAATAGCCTTCGTGTGAGGAAAAGTTTCAGTAAAATAAAGTCAGTAATTTGCATGCCTAACTTACTGGATTTGCAAAGAAATTCTTACGAAGCTCAATTTTTGCAATTGGATACTGATTACTCTACAAGAGAAAATAAGGGGATGCAGTCTGTTTTTTGCAATATATTTCCCATTACCGATGCAACTAAAACAATAACTTTAGAATTTGTTGGATATGAGTTAGATCAGCCAAAATTCGATATATTAGAGTGTAAGCAGCGAGGGGCAAGCTACGCATCCCCTCTTAAGGTGATGTTTAGGTTAATAATATGGGATGTGGATCACGAGACAGGGGCTAAAGAAATAAAAAGCATCAAGGAGCAACAGGTTTACATGGGTGATTTGCCTTTAATGACCAAGAATGGCACCTTTGTTGTAAATGGCACGGAAAGAGTTGTTGTTTCTCAAATCTGCAGATCTCCAGGGGTGTTTTTTGATCATGACAAAGGCAAAAGTCATGCTTCTGGGAAGCTGTTGCATTCCGCGCGTATCATACCATACAGAGGATCGTGGCTTGACATTGAATTTGATGCTAAGGATTTGATCTATTTTAGGATAGACAAGCGAAGAAAAATTTATATTTCTACCTTGCTAAGAGCTCTTGGGATGAGTAGCCAAGATATTTTTGATTTCTATTATTCTAATTTGACTTATAGTAAGGTGGATCAAGGGTGGATTACCGATTTTTGGCCTGAGTTAGTGGTCATTCAGAGATTAAAAAATGATTTGATAAATGCAGAAAATAATCAAGTTATGGTCCAATCTGGACAAAAAATCACTCCACGTTTAGCTAAAAAGTTAGCAAAAGACGGCTTGAAGAAGATAATCGTGCAAAACGATGATTTAATTGGTCAGATCTTAGCTAATAATATTTTGCATCCCGTCACTGGAGAAGTTATTGAAAAGATAGGTAGTGAAATAACAGAAGAGTCTTTGAGGATAATTGCTGAAAGTAACGTTGATTCCATCAAGGTTATTCAAATCAGCGCGCAATACGGCCCATACATTCGAAATACGATGTTTGCTGATAAAAATATGGATGAAGCATCTGCATTAATAGAGATTTTTAAAGTATTAAGGCCAGGAGAGTTAGCTACGGTTGACGCGGCTAGGGAGACATTGAAAAATGTTTTTTTTAATTCCGACAGATATGATTTATCAGAGGTCGGCAGGGTCAAGATTAACGAGCGCTTAAGTCTGAAAGTTTCTGAAAGTGTCACGACCATAACTAGGGAGGATATTTTTCTTGCCATTAAGACTCTTGTGGCAATTAAAGATAGTCGTGATATCATAGACGATATAGATAACTTAGGCAATCGTAGAGTGCGTTGCGTTGGAGAGTTAATCGAAAATCAATTTAGAATTGGCCTTGCAAGGGTTGCCAAAGCCGCGTTAGAGCGCATTAGCGTTATTGATATTGATTCGGTTATGCCATATGACCTAATCAACTCCAAGTTAATGATATCGGTCACCAAGGACTTTTTTGGCACCTTTCAACTTTCGCAATTTATGGATCAGACTAATCCCTTATCTGAAATTTCCCATAAGCGACGTATATCAGCCTTAGGTCCAGGAGGATTGAGCCGAGAGCATGCAGGCTTTGAGGTCCGAGACGTTCATGCAACTCATTATGGTCGTATTTGTCCAATCGAGACTCCAGAGGGGCAAAATATTGGCTTGATTAGTTCTCTTGCGACATTTGCAAAAATAAATAAGCATGGTTTTGTTGAGGCGCCTTTTAGAAAGGTCAATAATGGCTATGTAACCGATGAAGTTCATTACCTATCAGCAACTCAAGAGGCTAAATATAAAATTGCTGGATCTACGGTTACTATATCTGACAATAGAATAATTGATGATATGGTTATTTCTAGATTCGAGAGTGAATTTATAATGGCTCCGGTCGCTGAAATTGACTTTATTGATTTAGTGCCAACGCAAGTATTTTCTGTTGCTACCTCATTAATTCCTTTAATAGAAAATGACGATGCTAATAGGGCGTTGATGGGAGCAAACATGCAAAGGCAAGCTGTTCCTTTAACAAGAAGCCAAGCTCCTTTGGTGGGCACTGGTATAGAAAAAATAGTTGCGCAAGACTCAGAGTCGATTTTAATTGCATTAAATGATGGTATCGTTGAATATGTCGATTCCCTCAAAATAGTTATACGAAAACATGAAACTGAAGGATTAGGGGTTGATATTTATAACTTATCTAAGTTTCAAAAATCTAATCATAATACATGTATAAATCAAACGCCATTGGTTTCCGTGGGTGATTTTGTCAAAAAAGGAGACGTTATATCAGATGGTCCAAGTGTAGACAAGGGTGAAATAGCCTTAGGTAAGAATGTTTTAATAGCATTCGTGCCGTGGGGGGGGTATAATTTCGAAGATGCCATTTTAATTTCCGAAAGAATCGTGCGTGACGATGTTTATACTTCGATTCATATTGAAGAATTTGAGATTGTTCTTAGGGACACTAGATTGGGTCCTGAAGAAATAACTAGAGATGTACCTAATGTTAGTGAAGAGGCTATTCGCAATTTAGATGAGGCGGGAGTTATCTACACAGGAGCGCAAATCAAGGCAGGAGATGTATTGGTGGGCAAAATAACTCCCAAGAGCGAAACTCCAGTTACTTCTGAAGAAAAGTTGTTGCGGGCTATTTTTGGCGAAAAGGCTTCTGATGTTAAGGATTCTTCTCTTTATGCGCCCCCTGGAGTAAATGGTACGGTTATCGAAGTTAGGATTTTTGCAAGAAGAGGCATTGATAAAGATCAACGCGCCATTGCCATCGAAAGACAGCAAATTGACAAATTGTATAAAATTAAAATGCAAGAACTCTCAGTAATTGAGAATTTTTTAAGGGATAAAATAACTTCTTTATTGTGCAACCATGAGTCTTCTAGTAACAATAAATTTGTTCATCCTGGCATTAAACTTGATTTGAATATTTTAAAGACATTGTCCTTGGAGAAGTTATCTAGAGTTTGTGTTACTGATAATAGTGTAATGGAAAAAATCAGCGATCTTAAGCTCCATTATGAAGTATATAAAAAGAACCTGGAGAAAAGATTTAATGATAATGTTAGCAAAATTCAAGATGGTGATGATTTGCCACAAGGTGTATTAAAAATAGTAAAGGTTTTTGTTGCTACAAAACATCGGTTGCAGATCGGTGATAAAATGGCCTGTAGGCATGGTAACAAAGGTGTTGTTTCTAAAATTGTTCCAATAGAGGATATGCCTTTTCTAGAGGATGGCACTATAGTTGATGTTATACTAAATCCTTTGAGTATACCTTCTAGGATGAATATAGGGCAAGTTTTGGAAACTCATTTGGGATGGGCCTCCTTAAATTTAGGAAAACAAATTGGCGCAATGGTCGACCAATATAAATATTCTAAAATTGAGTTACAATCTATCCGGGGTTTTGTCGGAAAGATATATGAAGGCGATGATGAAAATTTTAACTATGTAAATAACCTTGAGGATGAAGACTTTATAACTCTTTGCGAAGGGATGAGAAAGGGGGTATATTTTTCCACTCCCGTTTTTGACGGAGTAAAGTCTGTGGATATTGAAAAAATGTTGAATCTTGCGGGCTTAAAGAGTACTGGTCAAGTTAGATTGATTGATGGAAAAACTGGAACATATTTTGATAGAGATGTGACAGTAGGGGTAAAGTACATAATGAAATTACATCATTTGGTTGATGATAAAATGCATGCGCGCTCTATAGGTCCGTACAGCTTGGTAACTCAACAACCGCTAGGGGGTAAATCTTATTTTGGCGGCCAGAGGTTCGGAGAAATGGAGGTTTGGGCATTGCAAGCTTATGGCGCGGCATGTATTTTGCAAGAAATGCTAACTATTAAATCTGATGATGTAGTAGGGAGAACCAAGACGTATGAGAGTATAGTATTGAGCAAAGGTAACTTCAAGCCTAATATACCCGAATCTTTCAATGTTACCGTTAAAGAGCTAAGAGCGCTGTCGTTGAATTTGCAATTTGAAAGCAAGAATGAAAATCTATTGGGACCTCAGATTCATGATCCAAATAAATTTGATAGCATTAAGATTAGTATTGCAAGTCCTGAGCAAATTAGGTCTTGGTCTTCTGGGGAAATTGATAAGCCAGAAACAATCAATTATCGTACTTTTAAGCCGGAAAGAGGAGGGTTGTTTTGTGCTAAAGTTTTTGGTCCTATTAAAGATTATGAATGTTTATGCGGCAAGTATAAGCGGATGAAATATAAGGGCGTTTCTTGTGAAAAGTGTGGCGTCGAAGTTACGGTCAGTAGCGTAAGACGTGAAAGGATGGCTCATATTGATTTGGCAGCGCCGGTTGTTCATATTTGGTTCTTAAAGTTGTTGCCATCTAGAATAGGATTGCTTTTGGACATGCAGGTAAAAAACCTTGAGAAGATTTTATATTTTGAATCTTATGTTGTGCTTGATTCTAGTATTGCCGAATTGAAAAAAGGAGATTTATTGTTGGATGACGAAATTAATGAGTATCGCATAAAATATGGTCCAGATAGATTTGAGGTTGGCATTGGCGCTGAAGGCATTCAGAATATGCTCAAAAATCTTGATTTGTTAGCTTTAAAATCTCAGCTACATGAAGATAAAGCCAATGCTCTAGCTGCTGCTAAAAGCGTTAGAATTGCCAAAAG
Source organism: Candidatus Phycorickettsia trachydisci (assembly GCA_945875085.1). Lineage (GTDB taxonomy): Bacteria > Pseudomonadota > Alphaproteobacteria > Rickettsiales > Rickettsiaceae > CAMCJU01. Next base: position 305 of record CAMCJU010000067.1, on the reverse strand, counting down.
ACTAAAATTAGTTGAGGAGTTTATAACTTCTGGCAATAGACCTGAGTGGATGGTTATGACAGCTCTTCCTGTATTGCCTCCAGATTTAAGGCCTTTAGTAATGTTGGAAGGGGGGCGCTTTGCAACTTCTGATTTGAACGAATTATATCGTCGCGTTATAAATCGTAACAATAGATTGAAAAGATTGTTAGACCTGAATGCTCCAGAAATCATTATTCGCAATGAAAAAAGGATGTTGCAAGAGTCTGTTGATGCTCTATTAGATAATGGTAGAAGGGGAAAGGTTGTAAAAAATAACAACAAAC
>CAMCJU010000066.1 GCA_945875085.1 Candidatus Phycorickettsia trachydisci | reverse complement strand
CGATCCAAATGGAAGTTCCTCTTACTCTAGCAGTGTATCTTTAAGAGCAAGTGGTAGATACGAAGATATTCCGTGCCAGCAAGACAATAGCTGCTTAGATAATACTAGATATGCTAAATGGCTTAAGGTTGATAGCAACATAATTAAAGGGGATGAGCTGATCTTTGCTATAAATGGTAATGTCAGCTTATGTGGGTCTACTTATTCTCAGGATGCTCGCCCCATACCGCAAGTAGACCTATTGCACGAAGGTGGATTGTCGATAACTCTTGATCCGACAAAAACTAAAGGCTATATCTATCTTGCAAAGATGGAAAATGGAGATAAGGTTAAAATTACCGTTGGCGAAAATTCATCTTCTATGCAGAGTAGAGCTCCTGGAAAAGGAAGAAATAAGATTGTTGATTGTGATAAAGGTCTTGATGGCAAGGGAAAAGCTTTCCATCCAGCCTGTAATAGATTTTCGCCCTATGTTGGCGCAGACTTTACTACAACTTGCAAGTCAGAGCAAAAACTTAAGCAATTTCGCAAATGCGATCAGACTGCCAGCGTTAAGGGGTGTGATGATAATCCTCAAGACACTGATGCGCGCTGCCAAGATCCAAATGTTACTTGCTTATGTCGCATAAATTCACAAGGTTATGACGATTGTGAGTCAGGATCGCCTTGCCCTGCAAAATCGTTTAGCTACGATTCTTCATGTAGAATTAGCTCAACCATATCGCTACCTGACATATATTCGTTTGATAAAATTTACACTAGCAATACAAAAATTTTCACCCCCCAAGATTTACTTGGCGGTATTGATAGTTGCGCTGGTCTGATTTCTGAAAATGATGAGAAGTCGTGGTTTGCATTCCAGGCGCAAGACGCAAGTGGAAAAAATACTAAAACATTCAGCGGACTCTACTATACGATTGTAAACACCTCCAGCAATAACAAATTAGCTCCTAAAGCGCTAGAAATAATCGAGGATAAGCCAGATATTTCCCCTGAAGAATTAAATGGGTCAGCCTTAAGGACATTAAGTACAAGGGTCATATTTGAAGATAGAATACATGAGCTACCTAAGGGCAAAGATGGCCAAAATTATTTTGCTGTATATTTTCACAACTTTCAAAATAGCACTAAATATACGGGAGGATATACCGTTTACTTAAAGCATACTAGCTGTTATAGACAAGATGGCGAGTACTGGTCTACGCCATACCAAGATAAAGGGGCGACTAAATATGCAAATAAAGGACAGATTAGATATTTAATACTAGATAGTGAGCATGACCCAAACAAGACTCCCTCGCTTGCTGCTGGCTCAAAAGTTTTGAATTTCGATAAACAAACTAGCAATGCTCTAGCATACGATACTGGATATTTATGGATGCGTGTTGAGAATAATTTAGCTGATTATAAAAATAGCACTGGAGTATACAATATAGCCTTTAGCAAGACCTCCCCAAAGCCAAAAAGGCACGAAACCGGCGAAGGTATTTTTTCTATAATTACAGAGTTTGCTAAGCAAATTAGGGCGATGTCACAGCAAATTTTCCAAAACTTAATTTGTCGAGGGGATGGCCAAAAAGACGCGACATGCGGCAATCTTTTTACTTCCATTAAGGCTATGCTTGGTATTTATGTTGTAATTCTTGGCATGCAGTTTACTTTTGGTATGGTAAAAATAAACCAACTTGATTTTCTTGAAAGACTTGTAAAGGTTATTATTGTAGGAGGATTGATAAACGATAATACATTTAATTTCTTCAATGAATATGTTTTTGATTTGGTATTTAGCTCTGGAGATCAAATTATGGGATCAATCAACGGCTTGCAAGGAAATGTAGGGCAAAATTTAGACCGGTTTTTCTTTGAAATTTACGATAAATTTGCCTCTAAAATCTTTGTCCTTCAGCTTGCGGCTCAACTTGGCTCAGGCATTACTGCGGTAATTACATTTCTGATAATTTCTATATCTATTATAGTATTTCTGATAGTAATAATGGAATTTATAGTTGTCTACGTTATGTCCTATGTTGGCCTTGCCATATTGATAAGTTTAGCGCCAATATTTTTGGTTTTTATGCTCTTTAAAGTTACTCACGGCCTTTTTGAGAACTGGGTAAAGTTTGTGGTGCGCTATATGTTTGAGCCAGTAATTTTCTTTATTGGAATTTCAGTACTTACAAAAATATTTTTAATATATGTAGATTACGTTCTTGGATACAGTGTTTGCTGGAAATGTTCTATGACCTTTAGCGTGCCGTTTATCGGCTCATTTGTTCCGATATTAAAATCTCTAGAAACGATGCCACTTTTTTGTATGTATTGGTACGGTCCATGGGGATATGATGCCATGAATTCCTCTTTTGGGGCATCTTTATCTCATGTAGCAGCGATGTTTATTATTGCATTTACTACTCTGAAATATTCTAGCGTATCTAGCGAGATATGTAGTAAAATTTTTGGAGGCGGGCAGAGTATAAAATCAGCCCAAGACCTTGCATCAGATGCCATTGAAAAACCTTTAGCCAAAGGGGTGGGCTCTATGAAATCACCTGGCAAAGATCCCTCCTGAATAATCCTTCTTCATAAGTAGTTGCTTGAATGCTAGTTTGAACTGCGGAGATAGTTAAAGGGAAGCTCTATTCCTTGTGCCTGGAAAATCAAGCTATTGTTTTAGCATAAAATCCTCTTGAAGAAATAAGAAAAAAGTAGTACTCTATTAGATAGCCGATGCTTTGCGCATATATTATGAATTTGGTCAGGTCTGAGAGGGAGCAGCCATAAGTTTTGGACGCGGGTTAGTATCGGCTATTTTTTCAATTATATCTTAACTATATCTTAACTTTGATTTAAGTGAGTAAGCCGAGTCAGTGCATTTCCAGCCAATATGTTTCAATATATTTCTTTTGCTCGTAAATATAGGCCAAAATTACTAGCTGATGTTTTTGGTCAAGAAGTTCTTACGAAAATTCTAAATTATTCAATACAAAAAAATCAATTAGTTAGTAGCTTTTTATTTACTGGCATTAGGGGAATTGGCAAAACTACCTCAGCAAGGATTGTAGCTCAAACAATTAACTGCACCGATCAAAAGATTGTCAAAGACTTGGTTTGCAGCTGTCAAGAATGCGCAAATTGCCAAGCATTTAAGTCAAACTCTCATCCAGATATCGTGGAAATTGATGCTGCTAGCTATACAAGTGTTGATAACATTCGCGATTTGATTGAAAAAGCAATATACATGCCGCTACTTGGAAGGTATAAAGTTTTTATCATTGATGAGGTCCACATGCTTTCTAAAAGCGCCTTTAATGCACTGTTAAAAACTTTAGAAGAGCCTCCTGCTTATGTTATTTTTATTTTATTAACTACCGAGCTTAGCAAGGTGCCAATAACTATTTTATCACGCTGTCAGAAATTCAATCTAAGACGCTTGAATATTAATGAGTTGGTAGCGTTGCTAGAGTATGTATGCGCCCAGGAGTCGATAGATTACCAGAAGCAAGCTCTTGAGAGTATCGCATACAAAGCAGATGGATCTGCGCGTGACGCCCTTGTGCTACTTGAGCAAACTTCATTTTTAGCCAGGCAGCAAAATACTAAGATAAGCGCCAAGATTGCGTGCGAAAGTCTGGATTTGAATATTTACAAACATTCTATTGATTTTTTAAGTTTGATTTTAGAGCAAAAAGCCCCCGCGGCTATGGAGTTAATCGATGAATTACATCAAAATAACTTTGATTTTATTAATATAATTCAGTCCATGATTGAGCTGATTGCGTTTTTAAGTAAACTCAAACTTATACCAGCGTATGAGTGGGGGCATTATAATTCATACCGCCAGGATATACAAAAAATACTTCATAGCGTAGATTTGGCATTCTTAACGTCTTTATGGCAGATTTTAAATAAAGAAATAGGCCCAATTACTCATAGTCTAAATCAGCTTGCCAGCTTTGAGATGCTTATTGTTAAGGCAATTTATTGCTCCATGATTCCTTCTGTCCTTGAGTTGCAGCAAGGAAGTGCGCAGTATCAAATTGCTAATAATACTACCGCTCATGCTGCCATTGAGGCTGAGCTTGATAAAAAAAAAGTTCTTAACTGTGTAGAAGGTAATATCTCAAAAAATAATGCCTCACAGATCAATGCTCCAGAGAATATTCCTATACCTGCTAAAAAAATTACCAAATCAGAAGAGCGTTGCTTGGATGCGCCTGACTTTGAGCCAGATAAGGTAGCGCCAGATAAAGTATGCAAGATTGAAAATATTTCCCCGCCGAAAGTGGCGGTTTCAAACGCGGTTGTTTCAGGCATGGTTGTTTCAAGCCAAGTGGACGACGCCCTTGTGGGGGGCTTTTTAAAATATATGCATCAAAATAATATGTTTGATTTATATGACTTTATTATGCATAAATGTGAAATAATAATTTTCCAGCCTTATGTACTTAAGGTAAATGCGGAAAAAATAAGTAGTCAAATTAAAGATCAGGTGGACTTGGCGCTCAATAGTTGGATGCCAGCATCTTGGCAAGTCTCATGTACAATAACAAGCCGGACTCAGTCTTTGCAGAGTAAACTTAAAGCAGCGGCAGTACTGGATGCAAATTTTAAATTAATCACCTCCTTTTTTCCAAAAGCAGAGCTTCGCGATGTATTATTTAACTTTATGATAAAATAAAGATAAAGACTTTTTTCAGATAAAAAATGCATTATTATATTACTTCCCCCATTTACTATGTTAATGACAAGCCCCATATTGGACATGCTTATACCACAATAGTGTGCGATATCATTGCCAGGTTTAAGCGCGCAAAAGGCATAAATGTCATGTTTATGACAGGAAGCGACGAGCACGGGCAAAAAATTCAGCGCAGCGCACAAAAGGCCGGCATGCCACCTAAGGCTTTTGTCGATGAGATAGTGCAGACTTTTCAAAAATTAGCATACGATCTTAATGCCTCTAATGATGTCTTTTTAAGAACTACCAGTTCAAAACATAAACAAGCGGTAGAAGCAGTTTGGTCAAAACTTCTTGCAAATGGGGATATTTATTTGAGTAAGTACTGCGGGTGGTATAGCATAAGGGACGAAGCGTTTTATGAAGAAAAGGAATTGAGCGATGAAAAACTAGCGCCCACAGGCTCTCCTGTTGAGTGGGTTGAAGAGCCATGCTATTTTTTTGCATTATCAAAGTGGCAAGAGCCTTTATTAGAATTTTATAAGCACAATAGTGATTTTGTTAAACCTGACTACAGATTTAATGAAGTGATCAGCTTTGTTAAATCGGGCTTAAGGGATTTGGCGGTTTCCAGAAGCGGCATCACCTGGGGCATACCTGTTCCTGGTGACCAAAAGCATGTTATATACGTCTGGCTTGATGCGCTAACATCTTATCTATCTGCTATAGATTTTTTCGATAAATCGCTAGAATCTTCTGCATATTGGCCTGCAAATGCGCACGTCGTTGGTAAAGACATTTTAAGATTTCACGCCGTATATTGGCCCGCATTT
>CAMCJU010000065.1 GCA_945875085.1 Candidatus Phycorickettsia trachydisci | reverse complement strand
AACCTTGCTTTAAAAAATAGGGTCTTTGAATGTAAATGTGGGTATAGTTGCGATAGAGATTTAAATGCAGCACTTAATATACTAGCCGTAGGGGCATCTACGGTAAGGCTAGATGGAGTTAGTCGAGATTCATCTCTTGGCATCCATTGCCTGAACCTTTAGAATCCCCTTGCTTTAGCTATGGGGAGTATGTCAACGTTGTTAATGATGGGAGATGAGCTAAAAATAAATTTTGATGTTTAGCGCTAAAGCACTAAGCTGTAGGTCTTTTGCAGAGCCTTTAAGTATAAGAATACCAGAGGCACAAAAAACATCTTGAGCAAAGGCATCTTAGCAATGATGCCTTTTTTGCTTCGGTATCACAAAAGAAAGTACAGCGCCAGGCTTTTGGTTATTATTCTGCGCCCAGATATTGCCGCCGTGCATTAGGATAATTTTTTCAGCCAAAGCCAGTCCAAGACCCTTGCCACCTGAAGATTTCTTAGTGTAAGAGCTTTGAGAAAATGGCCCAAAAATATTATGCAACTCCTCTGACGGGATGCCTATACCCTCATCTACAACAGAAACTTTAATAGCAGAAGCAGAGTTATCCTTGGAATTGATATTAGTATCAGAGATGATAATTTCAACCATTCCTTTCAAAGAATAATCTATAGAATTTTTCAGCAAATGCTTAAGAACTTGGGTAATTTTACTACTATCGCATTCAACTATTTTAGTTTGCGCATCTGATGTTACTACAAATTCTATCTCCTCATCTTCTATGTAGAGTTTTTTACAATCATCAATAGTCATTTGCACCAAATCAACAATGTTGACTTCTGTATAATGTAAATCAATCTTATTAATACTTAAGCTCGAGAAGTCAAGAATATTATTCATGTGGTCCGATATTCTGGTGTAGCCTTCATGAATTACTGATGCAAAACTCTGCTTTTCTGCATCACTATACTGATGCCAATTTTTATACAGAGCTGTAGCTCCAACGCCAATATGGTGAATAGGGGTCCTTATTTCATGCTGAATATTATTGAGAAACTCTTGTTTTACAATCATTAATCCAAGCATTTCTTGAGACAACTCGTGAAGCTGATTTTCAGATTCTGTAATTTTCTTATACGCTTGCTCCTTTCCTTCTTGCAGAGGTCTTAAAAAGGCAATAATTGTACTGCCAAATAAAAGTACGATATATGCTATCTTAAAGCTGGCATTACCGTCATCTAGCATTATGTATGTTGAGTTAATAAAATTCTTAAAGAAAACTATAGAAAGATATATTCCTACAGTCATCAGGACCAGGGCTACTCTCCATCTAAAAATCAAAGCCATAATAACGATGTTAATACAAAAACTAGTTAATTGGCTAGGAGCAAAATCTGTAAGCAGAACAAATACCCCCGGAGCACAAACTAATAAGTAAGCTGCGCCAAAAACCCAGCTAATTGCAGCAAAAGCGTGCTTTTTAAAAAATTTTGGCCAAATAGTGTATGTTAAAAAATACGAAGCGATAAAAAACGTACTATTATTAAGACAATTAATTAAAAAGCCGTTTCCTTCCTTAAAACTCTCAGGCAATGCATATACCGAAGTAAATACTGAAAGTATCGAAAATAATCCTACGTATAAGTAAGTAGCTTCATTTTTAGGGGTGTTAGATTTGCAGAATTCTATAAAATTGAACTTTAGAATCGCACTAACAAGATCCTTGATGCTACTGGATTTCCTAACTATTTCAGGAGTTTCCAAAGGATCGATAGCATCTAAAAACTCAGCCTGCTTTAGTAGATAATGACTGCCAAATAAAGCGCACAAATTGGCAGATACGGCAATTACAAAAGCAACTTGAGTATTCCAGTTTAATGTATGTTGAAATAATATCACTGAACTTACTCCAGCAGCCATGCCAATTAATACTGATTTTTCTGAAGTTCTAAAGCCAAATACCGAACAAATAAACGGAACGGATACTACGGGAATGTAAAAACTCCAGGCAGATACTGCTATCTGAAGAAGCGTTTGAAACTTCAATGAAAAGTATATTCCAGAAACCCCAGCTATAACAGTAAATGCTTTTGATACCAAGAGTTCATTTTGCGCCCATTTAAATCCTGTTGGCTTACAAACATCGTGCGCAAATATTACAGAGATTGCATTAAGCAAGGAATCTGCTGTAGACATTATCATGGCCATAAGGCATATTGCTAAAATACCTTTAAACCCTGGCGTACTATAGTGTCCGATAAGATGCATCAGTAAATTATCTGGATTTAGATGAGGCTTATCAGTAAGTACAGTAATTGCTATTCCAAACACTAAGAGCTTCATTAATAAAACAACTAGTCCGGTATTTTTAAAGGCTTTGGCGACTTGAGCTGTATTTCTAGACATCAACACTCTTTGAAACACCAATGGTGAAAAACATGGTATCAAGTACACAACAAATAAAGATAACATATGGTAAAACTTAATATTACCAAAATCAAATATTACGCTAAAGTCAAAATTAGGATTTGTTTTTAAAGTGTCTAACACAGCTTGATGATTATTTACTCCTTGCCAAGTTACCGACAGGACAATTGGAATAATACAGCCAAAAGTAAAAAATTGAATTATGTCTGTAAAAGTAACGGCTTTTATTCCTCCAAAAGCTGAATATAAAATTATTATGCCAGCACTTATTAAGGTTGCAGTTGTGCCATCGGTGCCAAAAATTAGCTGCAATATCTTGCCAGAAACCTTGAATTGCAAGCCGATTATTCCAATAGCAGAAAGAATGCCTGCTATTGATGTTATGACTCTGACTTTCGAGCCAAACATGCTATACATCGCTTCAGCAATAGATATTTTGCCAAAAAATTTCCCCATACGCGGCGCAAATACATAGCCTATAATACATAGCGCTATTGCATCACCAATAATAAGAGGCAGAGCATACAAGCCTTGCCTGTAGACTTCTGCCAAAGCTGATGTGAAAAATCCAGCTCCGGCATAGCTGGCGACTAATGTTGCAGTCATCGTTCCGGTAGAAAAATTTCTATCTCCAACGGCATATTCTTTGATGCTTTTAACACCTCTACCGTACTACATTCCGACTAGTAAATTTACGATTAAGAAACCGGTAAAAATAATTAAGTCAATGTTAAAGCTCATGGCAAATTACCAATATAATTAAGTTACAATAGTATTATTATCACAACTGAAATACTATATCAAGGGTTTTTGTATTTAAAATTTACTACACCTGAAGCTTGCACTTACTTGCACTTAAATTTGTCTGAAAGTGATTTTCTTATTGTGGCATTTGCTAGTATTGTGCTAGGATTAATAATAGGTTTTTAAAGACCTCTAATTTTATAATTCGATAATGAATATTTATTTTAATAAATTGATTCAGATAGTATATACAGCAATTGCGTGTTGCCTTCTTGTGTGCTGCAGCAATTCTGATAACGATATAGAAGTGCGCCAATTAACAATTCAAAACCACTTATTTAGTCCTGAAGAAATCTTGATTCCAGCAAATACTAAAATTAAACTTATCATTCACAACAAAGATAATCAAGCTGAGGAATTCGAGTGCCCAGCTCTAAGGCGAGAAAAAATCATCCCCTCAAATGCCTCGGCTAGCATCATTATTACGCCGTTAAAACAGGGTATATACGAATTTTTTGGCGAATTCAATAAAGATACTGCGCAAGGTAGAATTAAGGTAGAATGATGGTTCAAATTAGTGTGGTCATTTTTCGAGAATTATTAGAAATTTTTTTGCTAATTGGGATAATCGCATCGGCTTCATCAAACAAAATCAAGCACCTTGGTTTGTATATAACGATAGGATCCTTTTTGGGGATATTAGGGGCTGTTATTTTGGCATTTCTGACCCCATATATTACTAATATGTTTGAAGGTCTAGGGCAAGAAATCATAGGTGCATTCTTTATCTTGTTTACAGCTGCACTTTTGGGGGCAACGGTTGTTTCAATGCAAAACTATTCAACTAAAGTTAAAATTAAAATCAAGAACATAAGCCACAGAGCCAATCAAAGCTTTTGGCAAGTGATATGCTTTGTTTTGCTGATTGCTATGACTATTTTTAGAGAAGGGGCCGAAATAGCGCTGTTTATTTACAGTAAAGCATTAGGAGGCCTTACTCCTTTTTGGAACTACTTATTTGGTATAATATCAGGAGGAATATCTGCAGGAGTATGCGCGGTTTTGTTTTACAAAGGACTGCTTAAAATGGGCAAGATATTTAAAGTCACCTCTTTTATTTTTATTGTTGTTGCATCAGGTCTTGTGTCTGAAGCTTTTAGAATTTTAGGCAAATCTGGCTTAATATCTATCTTGAGTCAAGATGCCTGGGATATCTCTTGGCTGATAGCCAATGAGAGTGTTTTAGGGCAATTTTTAAAAATTCTTATAAGTTACGATGCGAAACCTTCCGTCTTGGAAGTAATTGCCTTTATAAGCACATTTACAATAATATACATATTTAGTAGAATTACTAAGCAAGCTGGAAATAATAGTAAAAAAAATACATGAAATATGCTTAAACTTTTTGTTGAATTTGGACCAATAATAGTGTTCTTAGTAACATACAAATTTTCTAATATCTTCATGGCAACAATGCTCATGATTTGTGTAACTGCGATTTGCCTATTAATAAGCTATCTTATTGATAAGAAAATTTCTATGCCCTTGCTAATATCAGCTGGAATATTATTATTCTCAGGAGGTGTCACTCTACTTACAGGTGATGCTAAATATATAAAAATGAAACCAACGGTTGTGTATTTAATTTTTAGCGTTGTTTTATATGTTGGCGCGTTAAAAAATAAACCAATTATTCAAGGTGTTCTTGGTAGTGTATTTAGTCTTAGTCAGGAAAATTGGCTGAATTTATCCAAAAGGTTTGCTCTATATTTTTTAGGTATGGCTTTTGCCAACGAATTTGTCTGGAGGAGTTATTCTGAAAACGCCTGGGTGAAATTTAAAGTTTTTGGAGCATTGCCACTAACATTATTGTTTGTAGTATTCCAGCTGCCATTTATTTTACGCAATATTACTAATAATAATTTAAATTAGTAGCTATATATTGATATCTTGATCCATAAATGTTATATTCTTGTATGTGGCAAATGGCGAGATAGCTCAGCTGGTTAGAGCAGCGGAATCATAATCCGCGTGTCGGGGGTTCAAGTCCCTCTCTCGCTACCAATTCATATCAATTCTAACTGATTGTTTTGATTAGCATCTTCTTTACGATCTGCACTTTTCCTGTGTAAAAAATCGTTAATAATCTTTAAATCAGTATCGCTAATATTTTTTGGCGCTAATATTTGCATTTTATCCAATTTTAAAATTACCAAATGCAGCCGTAAAGCCCCTAGTTTTAACTATGGGGATATAAGGCTAAAACGTTATGGACTAAGAGATAGGATTATGCTATCCTATTGAGATGAAAATAACGTATAAAACTAATAACAACATTTCATATTCATGTAAGTATCA
>CAMCJU010000064.1 GCA_945875085.1 Candidatus Phycorickettsia trachydisci | reverse complement strand
TAAGCTGCGAACCTCCATCCAAAACGCCTAAGTACATTACCCCCAATAATAGTCATAATGATAGAAGAAAAACCCATCCATACATTAAATTTGCCCATAAACATAATATAATCACATGGCTCAAGATATAACTGACTAAGCTTAGCCTTCCAAGGCCCTTCAAGTATATTAATAGTTAGGCCATATGATATTACAAGCAGAAAGATATAAAAAATGTATCTGGAATGACAAATCATTTTGATACTCTGCCATAAAGTCAAGGAAGTCTTGGTACCTTGCAGCAATAAAGCACTTTGCTCATCATGGTCGATATAGTTAGAATAAATGTTGCGAAAAAGCAGGATTGCTACGAATCCTACCACGCTGACAGAGGAAACTATCAACTTAATTGCCATCTCCATTTGATCGTAATGCTTACTATAACTTAATTTACTTATAGATAGCTTTTCAACTTGAGCAAAAATGCTCAATAACTTTCCAGCAAAAATAAGCCCCAAGCTACCAAACATCCCAATCATCGGATAAAGCCTTCTTGCTTGTTGTTTTTTAAAAATATGATTTGCAAATTGCCAAAACATTAAGTTAATTATCATTGCCCCCCATATTTCCGCAAGAACATACAGCCCTACATAGCTCCATTTACCAAAAAGCTTTATAAACCATTTACAATGAGGCCATGAAACAATTAAAGACTCTATAATCTTGGGAGATGTATGATAATTATGTTGATTAGGATAGATTACAAAAGCAAAAATAATAAAAAAACTAATGAATATTAGAACAAATAGAGTGAAAATTTGCTGCAAATTCAAGCTATTACTTAGCTTCACATATAAAAAAGTAAAAGCAACAGCACTAGGCAGCACTAACCATAACTTTAAAAAACTAATAGCCTCAGCTCCTATAGCCGATATAATCAAACTATCCTTCAAGGTTCTAAGTGCACTAAAATTAAATAATACACAGATTAATAAAGAGGCAAACTTACAAAAAAGCTTTAATTCCGATCTTTCAATAGGAAAAATCGCCATCTTTAGAAATTGTAAAAATTTACAAAGCATTAAGTGTCAAAAAATAATTAATGAATTATTGGGAAGCTTTATTGCCAATTGAATAAATGAACTTACCTATCAAAGCCTCAAGATTAACTGCAGAGGTAGTATGGCTTATACTATCGCCATTTTTCAAATTCACCTCTGCAGAGCCTGGCTCTATGACAATAAACTTATTGCCAACAACCCCGGAGCTGGCAACAGAAGCTGTAGAATCTATTGGCAACTTAACATCATCATTGATTTTTAAAATAATCACCGCCTGATATGTCTCAGGGTCAAGATGCAAAACATCGACCTGACCTATCTTAATACCGGCTATCATGACATCACTCCCCTGTATTATACCGCTAATATTTTGAAATTTAGCACTAATACTATAGCTTTTATCCTTCTTATTGTAAGCAAAATAGGCCTGATCGCAAATGAACCACGCAAATAAGATAGCTATTATAATTATCATAAACCCCATTATTATTTCGAATGTGTTTTTTTTCATAAGTACTCTTGTTTGTTTATTAAATTGCCATGACTTATATGACTTCAATATTATTTCTTTAATGCAATGGTTATTGTCAAGATACTTAAAATCAGTATATCGCATTAAACGTTTTTTATTTAACTTATAAATAAGTTTTTTGCTTCGTTTTTGCCTTTAACGGCAAGACTATCAGCAATAACATTATACTTATCATTACTATGCCCCTTTACCCAATACCATTTTACATCATGAAAATTTATCAAGCTAAAAAGATTTTGCCACAAATCAACGTTTTTGACAGGCTTCTTACTGCTTGTATACCAATTATTTTTTAACCATGTGTTAATCCAGGAGCTAATACCCATTTGCACATATTTGCTATCTGTATATAAATCAACAATACATGCGGTTTTTAACGCCTCCAAAGCTTTTATTGCAGCAAGCAACTCCATTCTGTTATTTGTTGTATGTAATTCAAAGCCGTATATTTCTTTAGAGCTATTAGCGCTTAACAAAAAAGCTCCCCACCCACCAGGGCCAGGGTTACCAGAGCATGCTCCATCCGAATATATTGTTACTTTTTTAGGTGCCATATTCAAGCCATCCATGGTTTATTTACTTGCGAAACTGATCGAGAAAAATAACATTTGACTCCGAAGAACTTTTCTCATCAGCAACTTTTAAAGATTCTTGATCGCCAAAATCTTGGTAAGAAGGTATGTTGAAACTTAGCGTAAAATCAGCTGCTTGGTCTGCATAACTTGTAATAGCAGCATATGGAACAGTAATTGACTCTGGCCTCCCATCAAAATACAAGACGACCTTAAAACTATCTTCACCGGCTCTTAAATTTTCAAATTGATGCTGCATAACTATCGTCATTTCATCAGGGTGTCTACTTTTTAGATGCGTGGATAAAATCACGCCAGGATGACGAGTGACAAAAGAAATAAAAAAGCAGTTTTCTTCAACAAAATCATTTCGGTATGTTGTCAACTGCATTAGCGCCTCTTTTAACACCATGAGCATTGCCTTATTGATAAGAGCTTGATAGTCAACAGTCATAGATTATATCGATTAAGAATATAAGTTTTTCATAAAATATGGGGGCTTTTCTGTTGCCCGGCAATCCCCCTAGCCGCCCGGCTTTAGCGTTATGCTGCAGCCGCTAAATAACCACTTGCGTAGTTATCGTTCGCAGGTTTTCTTGCGTTTGCTTTTTCGATCCATTAAACGAGGAATCATTCGTAGCAAAATTACACCTTTATTAAACCACGTCGAACCTAACTCGCCCCCATAATATGCTTTGACTTACAAGTGGTGGAGGCGCCGGGCTCTGCCCCCGGGTCCGCAATTTTTATTTTGAATAACATTTATCACTATAGCTTAAAACAACAGTATTGCTGCTCTTAGCATTTGTAATTATACTTTAAACTAAAGAAAACTACAAAGTATAAAATGATACCTGAGAAAGTTTTTGCAAAATTCATCAAAAATATTGAGCAATTACAACCATTTGAAAGCAAGCCTAAAATTGCCATCGCTCTATCTGGCGGCATTGATTCAATGGCCCTGCTACTACTGAGTAAGCAATGGATAGAAAATATAGATGGAGAGTTAGTAGCCTTAACAGTAGATCATGCCCTAAGGGCAGAGTCGAGCTTGGAGGCTATGGAAGTCGGCAAGATTTGTGCAAAATTAAATGTCAAGCATGCAATATTGCGATGGAAACATTTGGGCATTAATACAAACATTCAAGCAAAAGCGCGGCAGGCTCGTTATGAATTATTAACGCAGTACTGCCAAGATCAAGATATTTTGCACTTATTTACAGGGCATCAAATGCAAGATACTGTGGAGAATTTTTTCATCAAGCTCTCAAGAGGAAGTGGCATATTTGGCCTTGCTACAAACAACAGTAATTTTATTAAAAATATACGAATTTGCAAGCCTATTGTTAATTTTACAAAAAATGAGTGCAGCAAACTCCTGCAAACTTGCCAAGTAAAACATGTGGAAGATCCAAGCAATTTCAAAAGAATCTACTTTCGCAATGACATAAGATTTAATCTGCAAACTTTTTGCGATTCAGGATCAATGTCTTTAGAGCTTTTTGAACAAAGAGTCTGGACATCTGCTAAACACCTAGAAGCCAGCGCAAAATTAGTGCAAGAAAATGTCATAGATGCTATGTGCAAAGCTGCTAGTATACATCAGGCCGGATTTGCTATTGTTTACTTACAAGTCTTGCAAACATATTGCCTAGATACGCAAAACTATCTATTAACTTATTTATTAACCATAATTGGCGGCAACTCTAATCCACCCAGATCAACCCAGGTAGCAGGCTTACTCAATTTACTGCAATCAAATAATTTCAAAGGCGCCACTTTAAGCAAATGCGCGCTGCATTTGTTAAAAAATGATTTGATAATTTATAAAGAATTATGTAGTATCATAGATTATGATATTCCTATCAATAAGAATGCTTGCTTTTGGGATAATAGGTTTCGTATATATACTAATAATAAGCAACTTCATGTTACCAAACTAGATGTTAAAAGCTATGATCATATTAAGGAAAAAATAGACCTAAGCCAAATTTGTGATGCACACTCGCATAGGTATAAAATTTTATTTACCTTGCCCGCAATAAAAGTACTTGAAAAAATCGTAGCAGTGCCTAATATAAATTATTATGAAGATTTTTCAGATAAGGATTTTATATGCATCTTTGAACCTTCGTATGTGTCAAAAATAATGCATTTTGTTAAGTAATAAATAATCAAGCGTCATGAACAATCAAACGAAAAATATTTTAATATGGACTGCTTTAATTTTAGGGTTGGTAGTTTTCTTTAACTTCATCCAAATAGGCGGCTGGAGCGAGCAGAATCACAGACTCTCAATTTCAGAATTTTTGTCCAAAGTTGATGAAAAACAAGTGGAGTCCGCAAAAATTCAAGGACGTAATGTTGAAGGCAAACTAGTTGATGGCACCAGCTTTGAAACTTACTCCGGAGAGTATCCTGACTTAATAAGAAAACTCTATGATAGCGGAGTTTCCGTCGATGTAACGCCCCCTGATAATAGAATGCACTCTTTGCTTAGTATATTTGTCTCCTGGTTCCCCATGCTTCTGCTAATAGGCATATGGGTATTTTTTATGCGACAAATGCAAGCGGGCAGCGGCAAGACTATGGGGTTTGGCAGATCTAAAGCCAAGTTGGTATCGGATAAATCAAAAATCACCTTTGACGATGTTGCCGGAATTGACGAGGCCAAGGAAGAACTAGCTGAAATAGTTGACTTTTTACGTGATCCATCAAAATTTCAAAAAATAGGTGGCAAAATCCCTAAGGGATGTCTTCTCGTTGGCCCCCCAGGAACCGGAAAAACACTCCTTGCAAAAGCAATAGCTGGGGAAGCAAATGTACCCTTCTTTAGTATTTCTGGCTCGGATTTTGTCGAGATGTTTGTTGGCGTTGGGGCCAGTAGAGTTCGCGACATGTTTGAGCAAGGCAAGCGTAATGCGCCATGCATCATCTTTATCGACGAAATAGATGCAGTAGGTAGGCATAGAGGAATAGGTCTTGGCGGAGGCAATGATGAAAGAGAGCAAACCCTCAATCAGATGCTTGTTGAGATGGATGGATTTGAAGCAAACGAAGGCGTGGTAATTATTGCCGCCACAAATAGACCTGACGTATTAGACCCGGCATTACTGCGCCCAGGAAGGTTCGATAGACAGATCACGGTAGCAAATCCTGATATTAATGGCAGAGAAAAAATACTCAAAGTGCACTTAAAAAAGGTTCGTCATAATAGTAAAATTGATGTTAAAACCATCGCTAAAGGCACGCCCGGCTTTTCTGGAGCATCTTTGGCTAATTTAATCAATGAAGCGGCGCTGCTTGCTGCTCGCCTCAACAAAAAAGAAGTCGATACCCAAGATCTAGAACTAGCAAAAGATAAGGTCCTAATGGGGCCAGAACGTCGCTCTTTGGCAATGTCCGATGAAGAAAAAATGCTCACCGCGTATCACGAAGGCGGACATGCAATTGTCGCTTTATACTGCAAGGCATCTGATCCCATAC
>CAMCJU010000063.1 GCA_945875085.1 Candidatus Phycorickettsia trachydisci | reverse complement strand
ATGCAAGTTTTGCAAATTTTTTAAAAGTGGATGTCATAAAATTTTTCCTTGAATGTTAATTAAAAATCTTGCTTAATATTTATTTAAACAAAACCATACATCTTATTGCTAGTAAATTTTTTCTTAAATACTATCAAAAGATACATTTGACCTTGTTGCTATTAGTAAAAAACCTTTTTCAGGGGTGATTTATTATTCGCAACAATAAATCTATAATAACCCGATACGATTTTAATTTAAATGCTTTCGGTTGTTATCGATTAATAAAATATTGTTATGTGTAGTTATTGCAATTTAAGATTCATTATAGTTGAATTCAGTAGCAAGCTATTGATGTATATCAATAGTTGTTTTTTTAGGACAAGTTGGGGCTATCTGCGAGCCAAGAAGACTTATGAGCGATCTTATAAGTGGACGATTATAGCAAATGCCTTCAATATAGCTTAAGCTTTAAGGGGTTTTGACTATCGTCAGTTAATAAGACATAATCATGCGCAATCTCTTTGATCACAAATTCATCAAGTTGTTCATCTTTTTGAAAAATGCTATTGTTTATAACGCAAAAAGACGTCAAGCTATTCTTGGCAATTCCCTGCAGAACGTATCTTGGAGCGGGAGGAAATATATTTACAGTAGGATCCTGCAACTTTAAGGCCTCCTTAGCTGGTAGCGCCTTATCCTGACTAGAGCTAACCGAAGTTTCGCTAGCAACAACCTCTTGCTTATCAGGAGCTGGGGATGCCAAAGCAGACACGCAATACAGCGACAATGACATTAGTAAATTAATTTTCTTCATAAGTTAGGGTAATAAATTTTATATATATTGATAAAGGTAAAGAATTCTTAGAATCAATTACCATGTCCTTGATTGCAAAAGCCAAATTGTTGTCATTGATATATTGCAGTTTAGACAGGCAGGTAAGATAATCGATATGCAAAAAATAAGTAGCTTGGGCGGCTCCATATTTCTTACCATCTAGCTGACCGAGACTTTTCTCATCTCGCGTATATGACAAAATCTTTCCACCTTGGCTAAAAAGATTAAACAAATCTTGAGACTGTGCAATTTTTGTTTTATAATTACCAAACTTTGACTTTTCAGCATCCTTTTTAGCTTTGATCTGATTTACTAAATTAGATTTTTCTGCAAGTTTGCTAGAGATAAAAGTGCCAAAAATGATACTAAGTATCAAAAAACAAATATTGAGAAAAATATACAAAAACTGCATCATAAAGCAACCTTAATGATAATTTTATAGCCAGCGTCCTGCTTTGCCACAACCTTACTTGCTTCTGCGCGCTTTTTTTGCTCCCTCAAAAAGGCTAAAGCAAAAGGGATGCTTTCTTTTGGCTTATTATCTTCGAGAGCTACTTCTGGCTCTTTTTCATCTTCTTGCGTGTCATCTAAGACGATTTGAGCTATAGAGAAATTTTCTTTCTTGAAAGTAGCATCAAGGCTTTTTAAATAAGAATCTAAATCATCGAGTTCATAACTTTTTATAGTAATATCAGCAAAGCCAGAATCTTGTGAATATTGAATTTTTTGAATCTGAATAGCCTTCATATAGAGCTTTGATAAGTCGGTCAATAAAACAAGAACTTTCGCAAGGTTTGAGCTGGCAGGAATTGTAAAATCACCATCTTTTTTTGCAGAAGACGAACTTGCAGACGAAGAGTCATCTTTGGGAAGTTGACCTTGCAGGCCAGATAAACTGGTCTTTAAATTCTGATTTATTGCCACGAATATCGTTAACATCAGTGCATTAAAAAAAAGCAAAAACCTTTGCACTTTAGCAGACAAGATGAAATGCATTATCTATAACACGTTATTATTACACCGTAGTATATATGATTTTAAAATCAAGCAACCTAATAGCTAAATCTTTAAAGTAATTATTTTGCATCCACGTTACTCAAAAACAATACCGCGCTTATTTTTAACAAATCAATAAAGCGTCATCGAAACATTGCAAAGCTGGGATTTAATTTAAAAGTTGCAACTTTGAGGCAAATAATTATATTATGGATCATATTGTATTCTTCAAAGAGTTGCCCTGCCAAAGCAATGCTACTTACTAAATAAATTAGCTATTTTATAATTAATGCGAATAAATAGAGCGCTAAAATTTTACATAATATATATTTTAATATCTCTGCTAGAACATTCGGCTAGCGCTGCAAGGATAGAAAATACGACTCTTTTTGCAAACAAACTTACTTACGAGCAAGAAGATAAAGTTTTTCAGGCCGTAGGTGATGTTACCTTAGTCAGCAAAGAATATACCATCTTAGCCGATCAAATATTTTATGACGCTGCAAAAGATTTGGTATTTGCTAAGGGAAATTTACTAATAATGGATCGTCAAGGCAACATCATAACAGGAAGCGAAATAATTCTGCAAGATAAATTTGGGCGCATCATCTTAAACGATATGGCCGCCAAGTTAACTAATCAGACAAGCGTAATCACAGCTAGCAGAGTTGGTAAATTTGACGACCAAACTATTGAGATGGATTATGTATGCTACACAGCATGCAATACATCTGAGTTTAAAAATCCCATCTGGCAAATTAAAGCCAAACATACAAGCATTAACCAAAACAAAAAGACAATAGAGTATAGAAATGTATTTTTTGAAGTTTTTGGCGTGCCTGTAATTTTCTTACCATATTTTTCGCACCCAACACCACGGGCCAAAGCGAAAAGCGGTTTACTTGCGCCATTTTTAGACACGAAAAATTTAAAAATGCCGATATATTTTAGAGCAAAATCGAATTTAGATCTTACCATCACGCCCAGATTTGCTGATGGACAAGTCATTACTGAAGGAGAAATTAGGCATTTAACAAATCATGGAGGGTATCAATTCAATGGCAGTATAGCAAATATGGAGGCAGTTAAAAAAGATCATTTAGGCAGTGTCATAAAAGATCAATACCTTAATCAATACCATATATTTGGAGATGGAAATTTCAGATTTGACAACATAACAGCAGGCTTTAACTTAAGAAAAGCTAGCAACCCTTCATATATACGTAAATACTACGATATTTATGACCCCTACCTAACTTCAAGAATATACGATAGAGAAGTTCAGGGCGCAAACTACACTCAAGCTGAAGCTTTGTATTTTCAGGACATGAGAAGTCAAAAAATGTTTGCAAAAGATTTATTTGTAGCCCCGATAATTAGAACTAAAAGGCTTTATCCACTCCTTGATCAAGGCTACCTATCTATTGATAGCAATCAGCTTTTCTACAAAGCGGGTAATCAATACCAAGCATGGCGCAGCTCAAATATCTTTAATTTATCTAAAACTTTTGAACTACAAAACCATATATTTGACGTAGATTTATACAATAAAATAGATTTATATAAATTTAATGCCACTATCAAAGATCATACAAAAGCTGCCCGCCAAAATACCGCCTTTGTCAAAAATATTCCAGAAATACATACTCATTGGCGCTACCCATTAATAACTAATAGCCTACTTATCATCGAACCAGTTGCCTTGATAAGCAGCAATCTGAGCAAATATCATGATAAACAAATCTTGCCAATCGATTCAGAGCCAGAATTTGAATTAGATGAATTAAATCTAGTATCACCCAATCGTTTTAGCGGTAGAGACAACAACGAAACAGGTGACAGAATCAGCTATGGCGTTAATTTACAAAAAATAAATCAAACAACCTACAGCCTCTTTTTAGGCAAAAACCATAGCAAATTAAATAAAAATAATACGGTAGGCAATATATCGGCCTCTAATCAAAATACAGAATTTTACTATAGATTCAATTTATCTAGCAAATTTAATATCAATATGCACGAATTGGGGACATTGTATACAATAGACAAGTTTGACTTTTCAGCTATTTTATTTAAAAAAAACTCAAGGAAACATCAGGAGTTATATTCTTTAAAAAAAATCTCTAATCTTATAAATAAAATTAGATATAATTTTAATGAAAATTGGTCGGCAAATCTTGATACAGTCATAGATTTATCAGATGATCGGGCAACTTTAATAAGAGGATTTGGGGTGACATACCAATACGATTGTGTTAGAATATCTGTAAGGATTTTTGATAATTTCACCCAAGATCCAAATAGAAATATTAAAAAATCAAAAAATAATATATCATTCAAGATTGGCCTAAAAACCTTAAACATGTAAAGACTCATTATGAAAAAACTATCTGCTATACTATTTATTGCGCTTTTATCATCACCACAATTGATTTTTGCGCTCGTGCTGCAAGATAAAATTATTGCTATAGTTAATGACAAGCCCATAACAAGGTTTAATATATTGCAAGCTAAAAAAATGATGACCCTGTTTAATAAAGTTGATGTTATTACCCATGAGATTGATGAGCAATTAAACAAAACAGCGCTGGACAACTTAATCAATCAAACCTTAATCCAAGAGCAGAAACAAATCTTTAAAATCAAAGTTCCTAAAGAGGAAATTCAGATGGCTATAAGAGGCATTGAAGCTAATAACGGACTACCTGAAGGCTTTTTAAAACAAATATTTCAAGAAAAAAACATAAATTATAGCTGTCTTGAAGACAAAATTGAAGCAGATGTATTGTTTAAAAAAATCACTCAACAATTTTTTATAAGCAATATTCTAGTCGATAAAAACGAGGTCGATAACGCCATAATTGCCAGCGGCATTAAAAATACCAACCTAGCTTTGAAAATTTTTATCAGCGATAATCTTGATGATAATTCATACAAAAATATGAGCAAACTTCGCATAAAGTTAAAAAATTGTGATAAATTGCCAAAAAAACATGAGTATGAAAAATTTGCCACTATGCAAGAAATCACCACAAATATCAACCAACTTGAGCCGCTAATCAGATCTACAGCGCAAACCTTAATGCAAAATCAAACGAGCGCTGTTTTAAAAACTGATAATCATTTCAAGATAATAATGGTCTGCGGCAGGGAAATAGAAAATTTTTCCGAAGAAGAAAGTAACTCTATTACCAATTCCATAGGAAACAATAAACTAAGCAAGCAAACTCAGCGATTTTATACAAACCTAAGAAAAAAGGCCTACATCAAAGTCTTTGGATTTTAAAGCAACTATAACTATATTTAGCAAGCAAAATTCAAGAGCAAAATCCAAGAATAAAATTCAAAAGCCTTTACCGGCAAAGCATGAGAGCTTTTCGGGCGCTTTTTTAGCGCGCGGCTTTGCCGAGCGCGGTTTTGCTGGCGCGGCTTTTTGGGGGGTGATTTTTGGGGCGGGTTTGCAAAAAGCTGAAGGACTAAAAGGAAAGATCCTACTTCAAGATGAGGATCTACCACGGAAGATCTCAAGCAAGATCTCTCAAGGCTTTTTTGCCCACGGGGCAATTTTTATTGTGCATTTTGGCTCATCGACCTCCACGCAATGATCGTAGTGCTCTTGCTTTGCAAAATGACTCAGAGTCTGCTCCTCGATGAATTTTTTATACTTTTTTAATGTTTCGCCTACATCAGGATCTTGCGATTCTATCTTGATGTTGATACGATCGGTAACATTAAAGCCTCGATCCTTTCTAGCCTGCTGAATAAAGCGCACCAAATCTCTAGATATTCCTTCTATATAAAGCTCGTGGCTAATATTTAGATCAAGAATAACTATGCCGTCAGAATTGCTTAAAGTCTTGCATCCTTTTTCAGCT
>CAMCJU010000062.1 GCA_945875085.1 Candidatus Phycorickettsia trachydisci | reverse complement strand
ACGACATCAGCTTGTCTCCAGCGGTGCGTAAAATGGTTACTCAAAATAACTTAAGCCCAGGGGAAATGCAAGGCACTAGCAAGGGGGGCAGGATTAGTAAGGGTGATGTTATAGGGCATTTAGCTGGTATTTCATCTGGCCTATCATCTGGGCTATCATCTAGTAGCTCTAGCGCTCTAGCCGGCTCAAATGACGATGCGCAAGATAGTAGCGCTCATATAATGCGCGTTAAAATGTCAAGGCTTAGGAAAACTATCGCCCAAAGATTAAAGGACTCGCAAAACACCGCTGCGATTTTAACTACTTTTAACGAAATTGACATGTCGAAAGTCATGGAACTGCGTCAACAGTACAAGGAAGATTTTGAAAAACGCCATCAAGTTAAGTTGGGCTTTATGTCATTTTTTGTAAAGGCTGTTGTTAATGCTTTGCAAGAAATTCCTTCTATTAATGCTGAAATTGATGGCGACGATATTGTTTATAAAAATTATTATGATATTGGAGTTGCGGTCGGTACGCAGCAAGGTTTAGTTGTTCCAATATTAAGGGGAGCGGATAATTTAAGTTTTGCAGAAATTGAAATTGAAATAGCAATGCTTGGAAAAAAAGCTCGTGATAATAAGCTATCTATGGCTGATCTTACAGGAGGGACTTTTTCCATCTCCAATGGCGGGACTTATGGCTCATTGCTTTCGACCCCAATTATCAACCCTCCGCAATCTGGCATTTTGGGCATGCACAAGATTCAAGAGCGCGCGGTGGTGATAAACGGCCAGATCCAAGCAAGGCCAATGATGTATGTTGCTCTTTCTTACGATCACAGACTTGTCGATGGCAAGGAGGCTGTGACTTTTTTAGTCAGGGTCAAAGACGCAATTGAGAGTCCTGAGAAAATGCTACTAGACCTATAATCACTAAAAAAAACCTTATGCACGGCTTTAAGATCTCGACTAAATTTGAGCCTGCAGGCGATCAGCCAAAAGCAATAAGTCAGCTAATAGAAGGCTTGGCAGCGGGCAAAAAGGATCAAGTACTGCTGGGAATAACGGGATCTGGAAAGACCTTTACGATGGCAAACGTTATTATGCAAGTAGATCGTCCTACTTTGATCATGGCTCATAATAAGACTCTGGCCGCGCAAATATATCAAGAGATGCGTCAATTATTTCCTGAAAATGCAGTGGAGTATTTTGTGTCATACTACGATTATTATCAGCCAGAAGCCTATATCGCAAGCTCAGATGTATATATCGAGAAGGATTCTGCAATTAATGAACAAATAGATTTGCTTAGACATTCGGCAACCAGATCGTTGCTTGAGAGGCGTGATGTGATTGTTGTCTCTTCGGTTTCGTGTATTTATGGTCTTGGCTCGCCAGAATTATATCAAGAAATGACGATGCGTTTGCAAAAGGGATCGTCTTACCAAAGGCAAGAGATGCTTAACAATCTGGTTAAACTGCAATATGAAAGAAATGATATTAGTTTTTCGCGCGGTTGTTTCAGGGTTAAGGGGGATAGTATAGATATTTTTCCGGCGCACTATAGTGAAAAAGCTTGGAGATTGAATTTTTGGGCTGATGAACTTGAGGAGATCTGGGAGTTTGATCCGCTAACTGGGCAAAAACTTGCCCCGCTTAGTCAGGCTGTAATATATGCAACTTCCCACCACGTTACCCCTAGGCATATTATTGATAAGGCAGTAGAAAAGATCAGGGTAGAATTGGAAGAAAGGCTAGAATTTTTTCGCATAAATAATAAGCTAATTGAAGAGCAAAGATTGCGTCAGCGGGTAGATTTTGATATTGAAATGATGGTAAGCACTGGATCTTGCAAGGGGATTGAGAATTATTCTAGGTATTTTACCGGACGCATCAAGGGTCAGCCTCCTCCAACCTTGTTTGAGTATCTACCTCCGGATGCTTTATTATTCATTGACGAGAGTCATGTGACCGTTTCGCAGGTAAGGGCTATGTATAATGGCGATAGGGCGCGTAAATCTTCTTTAGTAGATTATGGCTTTAGGCTTACTTCCGCCCTAGACAACCGCCCTCTTACTTTTGATGAATGGGAGGGTTTTCGCCCGCAAACTATTTTTGTTTCAGCGACCCCTAGTCTGTTTGAGCTTGAGAAAACCGCGCATCAGGTCGTTGAGCAAATCATTCGCCCCACAGGATTATTGGACCCTATTTGTATTATCAAGCCCGCTGTAAGCCAAGTTGATGATCTGCTCATAGAGTTGCGCGATACCATACAAAGAGGGCATCGAATTTTAGTTACAGTTTTGACTAAAAAAATGGCAGAAAGCCTGGCCCAATATTTGCTGGAGAAAAATTTCAAAGTTACATATTTGCATTCCGAAGTTCATACCCTTGAGCGCATTGAGGTAATCCGCGATCTTCGCAAGGGTGATATAGATATCATTGTTGGTATAAACTTATTGCGTGAGGGGCTAGATATTCCAGAATGTGCGTTGGTTGCTATTCTTGATGCGGATAAGGAGGGCTTTTTGCGCTCTGAGGTTTCCTTAATCCAAACAATTGGCAGGGCGGCGCGCAATAGTAATGGACGCGTGATACTGTATGCCGATGTGATTACTAAATCAATCCAAAAAGCTATCGACATAACAACTAATAGACGCATTATCCAGCAGAACTATAACAAGGAGCATGGGATTACTCCAATTACTATTGATCGCAGCATTGAGGCTTTGATCCAGCTTGAAAAAATTAGTAAAGATTTGACAAATGTTGATCCTGAAGCTTTGCTTCGAGATGATAAAAAACTCAAAAAGCATTTAGATAAGCTTAAAAAGGAGATGCTTGCTGCTGCAAATGATATGGAATTTGAAAAAGCTGCCCTTTTGCGCGATCAAATTAGGGCTTTGACTGACGCGGCGATTAATAATGCGTAACTATTGTAAAATTATAAATATTTGTAATACTTGACTTGATATCAATGATAATACATATATAATAAAAGAAACATCACTCATCTTTCATCTTTCAAGGTTATAGATTATGAAACAACAAGAAGAAGAAAAATCTCAGGCAGCTCAAGGTAAAGTCCAGGTAGTAAAAAATTATGCAGCGCTAAAGGAAGGAACTCCTCAGTATCATCTTTATCTGAATTCAACGCCATTTGCGCTCTTAGAAGAATTTCGGGGGCAGCTTCTTAATGTAATTGAGAAAAAGGAAACACCGTTTAAGGAATGGCGTTTGCAATATTTAAAAAAAGATGGCGATAAAGGATATGACTTTGGCGATTTGTCTGATCCAGATGTAGTTAAAGGAATGAGCCGGATAGATTTGCTGCAATGTTTAATAAAATCAAAGCCTACTCTCTATATGGCTGAAAGTGAACGTCAGATATATACAAGACTTGAGCAAAGTATTTTAACAGATGTTGTATCAGTTGTGTTAAATGTGAAATCTCCGATTTCTTCAGGTTTAAAAATGGTTTTTTATAGTGGTGTATTAACTAAGGGCAAAGTTAGCGAAATTGCAGCGCCTAAAGATGATGTGCCTGGAGATATCGAAAGATTTTCTAAGGAATATCAAGATATATTAAAAGGTAGGTATTTTACTCTTCTTTGTGCTATTAACCACGATATAGAAGGCAAGTTGCTCCCAAAATTTTATATCGGTCCAAACGCAGGTGCGGGACATTTTGCCGCTAATAAAGAATTATCCTCACAATTGAATACAGAATCAATGAGCCGAGTTTTGCAAGAAAAGGCGGCTCAATTTCCCAATATAAAAGCAATACATATTAAGTGTAATAGTATTAAAAAATTTATAACAGAGCAGCACGAGCATATTACCTACTTTGCTGGCAAATCAGTTTCCGCTCTTAAAGCAGAACCATCAAGAAGCAATCCCGCTGGCGATTACCTTAGTCCTGCGGAAAGTTATGCACAATTTCTGCCAGAAGAAAAGTCAGAAGGAAAGTATGAAACTGTAATAGGCGTTGCTGCTGATTTTGGCAGTAAGCTAGGCAATGAGGGTATCTGTGGAGGCATTGGTAGTAATGAGGCTAAAATGTTTCATAGCACAAATCTTGCCGCTGTAATTACTGATTTTACTAACGATTTTCCCAGATCCCACTCTTTCTTGAAATATAATGCATCAAAGTTTAAGTTTGTGCCTTCTGCGCCAAATCGCGAAATTTACAAATCTATTTTTGAACAACTTTATTTTGAAGTTAGCGAGCGGAATCTGCACATTTGTCTCGATGGAATTACCGATATTGGGGATGAGTACAGTAATTTAGTTATCAACTACGACTTTATCGGCGAAAATGGAAATTTAACTTCAAGCCATAAGTAATTATGAGTCGCAGCGCAATTGCAATACTTTCAACTGAAAATTTACTCCATAACCTGCAGGTTTTAAAACAAAGAGCAAAGCCGGCAAAGCTCATAGCTATGGTCAAAGCTAATGCTTATGGTCATGGGATTAGGTCAGTCGCGTTAAAGCTTCAAGACCAAGGTGTCCTTTTTGGAGTTGCCTCTATCGATGAGGCGTTAATTTTGCGTCAGATAGGCATTAGCGCGCCAATAGTCTTGATGCAAGGAGTATTTGAGCCAGGCGAGTTGCCCCTTGCTGCTGAGCATAATTTGCAAGTTGTCTTTAATAATGCCGCTTCCTTGCAATGGCTTGACAGGGCAGTTTTGTTAAGACCTTTAACAGCTTGGATTAAAATTAATACCGGCATGGGCAGGCTGGGTTTTAACATGCAAGATGCAAAGGTGGCTTATGAAAAACTCTCTGCAGATAAAAATACTCTAAAGCCTATTAAAATCATGTCGCATCTTGCTTGCGCTGATGACATTAGCCATCCGTTAAACAAAGAGCAAATTGAAAATTTTAAAGAATTTAGCCTGAAGATGCAAACTGAACTTAGTCTGGCAAATTCTGCTGCTATTTTTAATTTTTCACAAGTGGTTTTTGATTACGCAAGGCCAGGCCTAGCGCTTTATGGCGTAAGTCCAATTAAAGACAAGACTGCGGCTGATTACAACTTAAGGCCAGTAATGACTTTGCAGACTAGCTTGGTATCGGTACAGCTTTTGCCAAAGGGCTCTAGTGTAGGTTACATGGCATCTTATACTTGCTCCGATGACATGCTAGTTGGTATAGCGGCTTTAGGATACGGAGATGGCTATCCAATTAGCGCTAAGACTGGCACGCCTGTTATAGTCAATAATGTTAGGTGCTCATTAATAGGAAGAGTTTCTATGGACATGATGGCTATAGATTTAAGCAATTACGCAAATGCTAAGCCTTGCGATCCTGTTATCCTCTGGGGCAATGGTTTGCCTATCGAGGAAGTAGCTAATCATACCGCAGATATCTCATGGAGCATGCTAACTAGTGTACAGCATCGCGTCAAATTCCAATGGATATAAAAATTTATAGTTGCTTTAATGCTTAAAAAGCCCGCCATGTGTCCATTTGTTTGAACATCCTATAATTCTTCGAGCTTTCCAATAAATGTAGAGACCATTGAATCATCCAAAACATAATGCCAGCATTTCTCATCCTCATCTTGACATACTCCCCATAGCTAAAGCAAGGATATTCTAAAGGTTCAGACAATGGATGCCAAGAGATGAATCTCGACTAACTCCATCTAGCCTTACCGTAGATGCCCCTACGGCTAGTATATTAAGTGCTGCATTTAAATCTCTATCGCAACTATACCCACATTTACATTCAAAGACCCTAT
>CAMCJU010000061.1 GCA_945875085.1 Candidatus Phycorickettsia trachydisci | reverse complement strand
AATGTAAATGTGGGTATAGTTGCGATAGAGATTTAAATGCAGCACTTAATATACTAGCCGTAGGGGCATCTACGGTAAGGCTAGATGGAGTTAGTCGAGATTCATCTCTTGGCATCCATTGTCTGAACCTTTAGAATCCCCTTGCTTTATCTATGGGGAGTATGTCAATAAATAAACTGGTCTGAAAAACGTAAGAAGCATGCTTTGCAATACCTAGCGATTTGGCAAATAATATTTTTATGCCTAAACTAGATCGCTCAGAGCTTCTACTCTCAATTACACTGCTATGCAATAATGAATCATATGATCCAGGAGTAATCGAGATGGCCTGTTCTAAGGGCTGCAAAATTGTGCGCTGGAGTTTTTGGATTTTATGGAATTTTTGCTCTGGAGTTAGCGATTCGTCATTGTCAATTTTATATAAAAAGCTTTTAGCTCGCGCATAAATGCTTTCAAATTGAGTCCTACGGGATATAGCAGATTCTAAACCTTTCGACAATACATTAATATAGACTTGCGTAATAAATTGCGTCTTGCCTTTGGGGGGAGCGATGCTCTAGGCTCTTGATTTACGATCAACAAAGTCCACAATAAAAGGTTTATGTAAAACTTCAAAAGTTAATAAAATTTAATTTAAATAACTACAGAGTATATCTTATGTTGTGGTAGTTAATCAAGCCTTATATTAACTATCTTATTGTCTCTTAAAAGATAATTACTCCTGCTTTGGCGCTATAAAGCCCATAACATTATATCCGCAATCAACATAATGAACCTCGCCAGTAACGCCGCTAGCAAGGCTACTGAGCAGATACAAAGAAGATTTGGCAACATCCATAGGCGATGTATTTCTTTGCAAAGGGGCGCTATTCTCGTGCACTTTTAGCATTGTCCTAATGCCGCCTATAGCAGAAGCGGCCAAAGTCTTAATTGGACCAGCTGAAATTGCGTTGATGCGAATCTTAGGACCAAGATCGCTGCTTAAGTATCTTACGCTTGACTCTAGAGCCGCTTTAGCCACTCCCATTACGTTATAATTTGGCACAACTTTTTCAGCGCCATAATAGCTTAAGGTCAAAATACTTCCACCTTCATTCAAAAGCCTTTCTGCTCTTTTGGCTAAACTAACTAACGAATAGCATGATATGTGCATTGTTTGTAGAAAATTCTGCAAAGAAGTATCGATAAATCTTCCCTGCAGCTCATTTCTATCGGAATAAGCCACCGCATGAACTAAAAAATCAAAACTCCCCCAGTGATCTTTTAGTGTTGCAAATAAATTATCGACAGATTCCAAATCAAGAACATCGCAATGCTCTACTATCTTAGCACCAAGCTCTTGAGCAATAGGCTGGACCCTTTTTTTTAGCGCATCGTTTTGATACGTCAGAGCAATCAAGGCGCCATTTTCCGTTAAAACTTTTGCAATACTATAGGCAATAGAACTGCTATTTGCTAAGCCAATAATCAGGCCTCTTTTATTTTTTAATAACATAATTTATATATACAAAATAGTAACTTGAATAATTTAATCTAGTAACATCAAATTTAAATCTTTATCTTGGCTATCCAAGGATTTCTTCTGACGTGGGTTTGCTAAAGAGTGCTCAATATAGTCATTAACAACTTTGCCAAATTCGCCAATTCTATCTCTAAAAAAATGATCAGCGCCATGAATAACTTTATAATCAATTTTAGTATTCCTATTTTTAGTAGTTTTATCAACAAATTCCATAACACTTTCTTCCGCAACTACGCTATCAAGGTCGCCCTGCACAACAAGACCAGGGGCCGGACAAGGGGATAGAAACGAAAAATCGTACTTAGATACCGGGGGGGCTACAATAACAAAGCGCATCACTTCTGGGCGCCTCATCGTTAGCTCCATGCCAATCCATGCGCCGAAAGAAAAGCCCCCGACCCAATAATCAGCACCAATACCATGCCTTTCTTCCAGCCAATCCAAAGCGATAGCTGCATCTATCAGCTCGCCTGCGCCTTGATCAAAAACGCCTTGCGATTTACCCACGCCACGAAAATTAATTCTTAGCACGGAAAAATCATGCTTTAAAAATTGGCGATACATTTCATAAATAACCTTATTATTCATGCTGCCATCATGCAAAGGATGAGGATGTAAGAGCAAAGCGACAGGCCTATTTTTATTAGGAGAAACATCATATCTTGCCTCAATCCTTCCTGCCGTACTGTTGAAAAAGACTTCTGCCATAGGTACTAACTTATCAGTTTGATTTTTAAGAATTTATCCAGAGTGTATATCTAATAACATACTATAAACTTTAATAAAAAACAAAAGCTACCTGCAGAGATTTTGAAATTAAGATCTTAACAAAAGTACTTCTGGCATCAATGCATTATTTTAAGCTAGATCATATTTTTGGCAAGTTTGATCAAGCTAAAAAATAATCATAAATATTCATTTTTACCCTAACCTCATGATATAATTGAGCAATACATCCGTAGCTCAGCTGGATAGAGCGTTGCCCTCCGGAGGCAAAGGTCGTTGGTTCGAATCCAATCGGATGTGCCAAATCAAACCCACTGATATTTATTAAAGAGTAATGCGTAAATCTTTTTTTAGCAAAATTGGCGCTAGCATTTTGCTGCTTATTTTAGCCAACTGCAGCCAACCCAAAAAGGCGCTAATGACTGTTGAAAAAGAATCAGCTAAAAAAATACTCGACAGCACAACCAGAGCTCTGGAGAAAAAATACAATCTTAAAAACCTTGATGTAGCTTTACTGTATAATCTTGACAACCCAAAAGCAGATCTGATTAATAAAGATTATGTTAACATCATCAACAACAGCAAGTATAATAAAAACTTCCTAGCCTCGAAGCATAATTTTAACAAAAATGCGCTAGAGCAAAATGCCAAGATCAGATTGCAGCAATTACAGCAAATCTTTCAAAAGCTTGAGCAAAACAATGTGCAAATAGCGGGCCTCAAGTTGAGTAAAAAACCAAAATATTTCAATACTTTGGCAAATTTCCATCATAAGCATGCTAAGTTTCTGCCCATACTATTTCCCTCAACTAGCAGATGCATTACTGGCCATTATGGCGTTAGAATGCACCCTATACAAAAAAAGAAAATTTTTCATCGCGGCATCGATATAGCTAGCCAAAATCGCTTGATATTTAGCGCAGGCGTTGGTGTTGTAGAGAAAATTGAGATAAGATCTAGCGGATATGGCAATAATATAACGATTGATCATACAAATGGCGTTAAAACCTTCTACGCGCACTTAAGTAAGATTCTGGTCTCGCCTAAGCAAAAAGTATTACAAGGAGAGCTAATTGGCGTAGAAGGAAACACTGGCAACGCTACCGGGGTGCATTTGCATTTTGAGACTAGATATAATGGGTGCAAAATAAACCCGATGTTATTTTTATATTAATTGCGCAATCGAATTAATAAAAGCTGATGACAGCCCGCCAGATAACAAAAATTACATACAGCCAACTTTTTTTGTGTCTTCTGCCTTACTATCAATATAAAAAAGTAGCAAAATTAACTCAAAATCAACCATATTTTTTGACTAGCTGAAGCCTTTATATCTTTCATGTTTCATGCAGCAAATTTTATACGGTCTTGAATTTCCTGGCGAAAATGACGTATTAACCCCTGGATAGGCCAAGCAGCAGCATCCCCAAGGGCGCAAATAGTATGACCCTCTATCTGTTTTGTAACCTCTAAAAGCTCGTCTATTTCAGATATCTTTGCCTGCCCCTTACTTAAGCGCATCATAATCCGCCACATCCAGCCAGTCCCTTCGCGACAAGGCGTGCACTGGCCGCATGATTCATGCATATAAAACTTACTCAAGCGCGCTATAGCATAAATAATATCGGTAGATTGGTCCATCACTATTACCGCCCCAGTGCCAAGGCCAGAGCCAACATCCCTTAAAGAATCAAAATCCATCGTAACTTCCTGGGCAATCTCTTTAGTAATCAAGGGCACTGAAGAGCCCCCTGGAATGATAGCCTTCAGATTATCCCAGCTGCCGCGAACGCCACCTGCATAGCGATCAATAAGTTCCCGCAAGGGTATCCCAAGAGCTTCCTCGACATTACACGGATTATTCACATGCCCAGAAATAGAAAATACTTTTGTGCCAGTATTATTTGGCTTACCAATTGAGGCAAACCAATCAGCTCCCCGTCTTAAAATAGTTGGCACAACTGCAATAGACTCAACATTGTTAATTACCGTAGGGCAGCCATATAGCCCTACGCTCGCAGGAAAAGGAGGCTTTAATCTTGGCATGCCCTTTTTTCCTTCCAGACTTTCGAGCAAGGCAGTCTCTTCGCCGCAAATATAGGCTCCCGCGCCTCTATGGACAATAACATCCAGATCGTATCCAGAGTTACATGCATTTTTGCCAATTAGATTCTCAGCGTAAGCTTGATCGATAGCGCTTTGTAATTTTTGCGCTTCTGCATAATACTCGCCTCTAATGTAAATATAGCAAACATGAGCATTAATCGCCAGGCTCGCTATCAAGGCGCCCTCAACGATCTTATGAGGCTCATAGCGCAATATATCACGATCCTTGCAGGTGCCAGGCTCAGATTCGTCGGCATTAATAACTAAGTAATGAGGGCAAATTACTTCTTTAGGGATGAAAGACCATTTAGTGCCAGTGGAAAAGCCCGCCCCGCCCCTTCCGCGCAGGCCGGATTTTTTAATTTCATCAATGATCCAACTAGAGCCTTTATCTAACAATGCTTTTGTATCAAGCCAATCTCCTCTAGCCTTACTGCTAACTAAATCTGCGCTTAAAAAACCACTAAGATTGGTAAAAATTAAATCTTTTTGATTTATCATGAAATATTCTATTGCTTTTATTTGAATTTTCGTATATAAAAGTACGTGGATGGATGTCCGAGCGGTTTAAGGAACCGGTCTTGAAAACCGGCGTATGTGCGAGCATACCGTGGGTTCGAATCCCACTCTATCCGCCATCTCATCCCTGATCTTAACTCTCATCTTATCTTTCATCTTATCTTTCATCTCTTGCGTAATTCGTATCGACCTTAAATATCCCAATATCATATCGGAGCATCTGTGAAAGGATCGTTATAAGGAGTCGGCCGTGGAGCTAAATTCATATTTTGCCTAGACTTCTGGTCAATATCAGCTTTTGTCAAATCTGCTTGAGTAAAATTTGCATCTTTAAAATTAGAACCTGTAATCTTAGTCCCGGCAATATCGGCAAACATGAAGTAAGAATTATTAAAGCTTGAGTTATCCATGCTTCCATCATTAATTTTGGCATAAATAAAATTGTTCTTATCAAAATTAGAGCCTTGGATAACTACGCCCCCAAAAACTACATAACTAAAGTTATTGGACTCTAAAAACGAGTTAGAAAGCAAAACTTTCTCCCAAATACTTTCTTGTAAATTGGCGCCAAAAAAAAACGAGCTATCTATTTTACTATCTTTTAAGTTGCTATTTACAAAGATAGATTTTTCAAATTTACTAGCATTAATATTAGAGCCGATAATTTGCGCCCCCTTAAGATTAGTTGCTCGAAAACTTGAATCTGAGATAGTAGATTGTAAGAATTTTGCCTCTTTAAGATTTACACCTATGAAAACCACATTTTTAAATTTAACTTTTTGAAAATTCGAAAATTGCAAATCTGAATTTATGACAGACGTATTTTCCATATCAACATTTATAAAATCACTCTCCTCCATGAAGCTTTTATCAATTGCGGCATTTGAAAAATTAGCATTTGAAAAATTGACATTTGAAAAAGTGGAATTTTTTATCTTAACGCCCGATAAGTTAATTCCTGACAAATCT
>CAMCJU010000060.1 GCA_945875085.1 Candidatus Phycorickettsia trachydisci | reverse complement strand
AGTCGAGATTCATCTCTTGTGCATCCATTGTCTGAACCTTTAGAATCCCCTTGCTTTAGCTATGGGGAGTATGTCAACTAAAAGAAAAAGTTGCCAGTAATAAAAAAGCCTCGGAGGTAATGCAGGCGACGATAGCTGATTTTGAAAAGCGAGAGGCACGTTTTTCTAATAAGCAGAGGAGAGATGATAAGGTGCTAGCTATGAGAAAAGCCCTTGAAAACAATGATATGATAGATTTTTTGCAAGCTACCAAGCAAAAGACCAGATTTAATACGATTTTCCAAACCGCATGTGAAGTTTTTTTGCTTATAGCTTGAAAGCAACATCCACAAGAATCATTAAAGTAGCGCCTATAGGTATTATTTATTTACCAGCATCGATCTGACGCTTTTCAATAATATGATCAATTAAGCCAAAGTTTTTTGCCCCTTGCGGATCCATAAAATTATCTCTCTCCATCCCTTTTTCAATTAAGGCAAGCTTTTGCGATGTGTGCTTGACGTATAAATTATTCAATAGTTTTTTAAGCTTTAATATTTCTTCCGCATGGATAGCAATATCTGTAGCCTGACCCCTGAAGCCTCCAGATGGCTGATGAATCATGATTCTGCTGTTAGTCAGCGCGTATCTCATGCCAGCTTCACCGGCCATAAGCAGCAACGAGCCCGCAGAGCATGCTTGGCCAAGACATACGGTGGAAATCTTTGGCCTAACATATTGCATAGTGTCATATATCGCAAGACCAGCTGTTACTACCCCTCCAGGAGAATTAATATACATCTGGATATCCTTTTCTGGATTTTCCGACTCAAGAAACAGCAGTTGCGCTATGATGATGTTGGCCATATGGTCTTCAATCTCGCCGCAAACAAATATAATACGCTCCTTAAGAAGTCTTGAATAGATATCATATGCCCTTTCCCCTCTGCCGGTTTGCTCAACAACTATAGGGACAAAAGAATTTAAGTACGTCATGATTCTTTCTAAAGGATATTTTTTTCTGTTTCTGCGTCAACTAATTTAATAATCTGATCTAACGAACACTTTATTGGGGTTGTTTTTATCTCATTATTGAGTATATGCTCAACAACTTTATACTCGAAGGCTTGTCCAAGTACAGACTGAGCGGCCCTCTTATCGCTAT
This sequence comes from Candidatus Phycorickettsia trachydisci, assembly GCA_945875085.1. Classification (GTDB taxonomy): domain Bacteria; phylum Pseudomonadota; class Alphaproteobacteria; order Rickettsiales; family Rickettsiaceae; genus CAMCJU01. The sequence continues at coordinate 4,745 of CAMCJU010000060.1, read as the reverse complement.
GATACCATTGCAGAGCTTGTTGCTGAAGATGATTTGGTAGCTCCTTCACTTTTTTTATGATAGCGCGTCGTAGATCAAGATCGGAAACTTGGATGTCGTTAATTTCAGCATAATTATTAAGCATCATGCCAATTCTCAAACGTCTTTTTGCATATTTTTGGGCATGATCGCTTAATTCCTCTTGGGTTTTGCCTTTTAGATCTTCGTCTTCGCTGGCAATGCTCTTTATCTCGCGGAAGATAGAATCTGCTTCTTTCTCTAAGATACTTTTTGGAATATCAAACGCTAGCATATCTTCAAGATTATTAAACAGTCTTATCTTGAGCAGATCATAAACCTGATCTTGATAAAAAGAAGTAACTTCTTTGATGATATTTTGCTTAAGAGCATCTAAATTTTCATGACCAAATTTTTTTGCCAACTCATCATCAAGCTCAGGCTCATTCATTGAATATACCGCTATAATTTGAACTTTATAGTCAACTTTTTTGCCAGAAATTATTGAGTCATCAGCATCTTTTGGGTAATCGAGGGATAGAGTCAGTTCATCTGCGGCTTTTTTGCCAACGATTTGCTCATTTAAACTTTGCGCAAATAGATCCTTGCCAGCCAAATCGTGAAAGAGAAAAGGGGTCTTGCTAGGGATGTATAGAGCTGCCTTAATTTCTTCAGCTGGAAAGTTCTGGCCGTCAGATGTTTTGCCTGTCAAGTTAATCTCAATAGCATCTTGTAAAGTTATGCTACCTTCTTTTTTATCATACGTCGTGCCTCTAGTTATCAAATTCTCAATCTCATTCTTGATATCTTCATCTAAGACTTCAAACTCCGGTTTTTCAAGATAGATATCTTGGAAGTTTGGAATGCTAATCTCTGGATAAAGCTCTACCTTTAAGACGAAAGTAACATCTTGCCCTTTATCTGTTACTAAATCATCGATCATAGGACTTGCAGCAAGATTCAAATCTTTAGACGTATTTTTTGCAATCTCTTCAATTGCATCGCGCACTATTTCGTCATGTATAGAATTGCCAAACCTCTTTAATATCAATGCTTCTGGAGCTTTTCCAGGACGAAAGCCAGGCATTTGAATGGTTAGCTTTATTTCTGCGATTTTATCTTGATATTTTTGTCCAATGTCAGTTGCGGGAATGGTGATTTTAAAATGCTTTTCCAAAGCTTGATTCTTGATTTCTTCAATATGATGCATGATATTTCGATTTGTTACTTAAAGCTATTTATCTATGGTGCGGATGAAGGGACTTGAACCCTTAAACCTTGCGGCGCCAGATTCTAAGTCTGGTGCGTCTGCCATTCCGCCACATCCGCAAATGTTTTTACAGTAATTTATCAGTACTTGTAAAACATCGAAGTCAATCGACTATAAAAAATTGTAGCAAAAAATCTCGATATATTCTAGATAAATTTTCTAAATCTTTTAGAAATAGATGCTCATTTATTTGATGGGCAGTTTGACTAGCAAGTCCAAACTCTACTATTTGACACATTCTTATGATAAACCTGCCATCTGAAGCCCCTCCATAGGTGGTAAATTCAGGAGCTCGCCCGAGCGCCGCGGCTACAGTTTTGCAAAATTTTTGAACGTATTTATTATTTACATCGCTTAAAAATGGCTCTGGCGACTCCTCTACTAAATTCAATTGAAAATTACTTGAGAATTTTTTGGTGATACTGCGAATTTTTTGCTCAAGGCCAGTGGCGTTATGTAAGTCGTTATATCTTATATTAAAGCGAATTGTTGTTTTATGCGGTACAACGTTGGTGGTATAATTGCCCGTATCGATCGATGTTATATTTAGACTTGAGGGGGGCAATAGGCCGCTAGCATCATCGAGCTTCAGGCAGATAAGCTCTTGAGCCACATTAGCTGCGATGACATTTGGATTGAGAAAATTATCATAAGCCACATGCCCCTGAACTCCGATAAGATCCAAGATAAAGCTTGCGCTACCTCTTCTGCCAATTTGCACGACATCTCCAAATGTTTTTTGATAAGTAGGCTCGCCCAAAACGCAAAAATCGAGCTTATGACCATTTTCCTCTAGCCACTGCATCATTGGTCTTATGCCATATTGAGCCGGACCCTCTTCATCAGAAGTAAGTAAAAAGCTAATGCGACCTGATGTAGGTTGGCTGCTTTTGATAAAATCTCGACTTGCAATAATCATCGCGCTAATGGCCGCCTTCATGTCAACTGCCCCTCGGCCATAGAGTTTATCATCCTTGATCGTAGCTTCAAAGGGAGGATATGTCCATTGATCCACAGGCCCTGTTGGCACTACGTCCACGTGCCCTGCAAAGCATATATTAGGGCCCTGATTGCCAAAAACAGCGTACAAATTAGTAACCGAAGCTGCGGCCTGGCCAAACTTAACTATATAGGTCTTAAATCCATAGCTTTCTAATAAATCAGCAATATACTCGATGCACCCACTGCTTAATGGTGTTATCGATGGAAAACTAATTAATTTTTTGGTAAGTTCTAAACAGTCCATACTTTTTTATGCTACCTTAAAATTTCATTAATGCTTGTTTTGCTCCTAGTTTTGGCATCAACTTTTTTTACAATAATTGCACATAAAGGGGCGGGGCCTGCGGCTTGCATCATTCCTGGCACAACTACTGAGTATGGGGGGATCTTATTGTAGGTAACATTCCGCAACTCTCGATCATAAATTTTAGTAGAACTGCAAAGCGTTACTCCTGAAGATATTACACTGCCGCGTCCTATTAACATCCCTTCGCTAATTTGTGATCCAGCCCCTATGAAGCAATCATCTTCGATAATCACTGGCCTTTGCGCCAAAGGCTCAAGAACTCCAGCTATCGTTACTCCACTTGAGATATGGCAGTTTGCCCCAATTTGCGCGCATGATCCAATAGTAGTCATGCTATCTATCATTGTTGCTTGCCCGATGTGTGCTCCTATATTAATAAATGAGGGCATAATCACCGCCTCGCGATCTAAAAAAACTCCATTTCTGATGATAGCGCCAGCACAAACCCTGATGCTCATTGCCATAAAGTCTTCTGCTGTCATCTGCGCATTAAAACGAAGAGGTATTTTATCAAATGCAATAGATGCGCCATTCGATGAAATTTTTGCATCTAAAAATTTAAACAATAACAATATAGCTTTTTTGAGCCAATCATTTACCTGCCAATTGTCATCCTCTTTGGAGTCATTTACTTTTTCGCACACTCGATACTGGCCAGATTTTAACAACTGCAGTATTTCATCTAAAAGCGCTATTACTGCAGCTTTTTTATTTTGATCTTGTAAAAATGCTTCAGTATTGCTCCAAATTTCCTCTATTTGCCCAATATGGCTAACAACTCTAGTCATTTACTTACTTAATTTATGATATTATATAGTTTAAGAAATATCACAAACTAAACAAAGTGATTTATGTATATATTTTGCCCTAACTGCAATGCTGAATTTATTATTAACGATGATTTAATAGCGCCTATAGGAAAGAAGCTTAAATGCTCTGAATGTCGTCATATATGGCGTCAGTATCCTGAAAAGCCTAAAGCGAGCAAAAAGATTCATAATCTTCCTGCGGTTGTGCCAAATGGTTATCTTAAAATTCTGTTTTACTTTATATCTTCTACTTTGCTGTCTTTGGTGGGTATTAGTTTGCTATTCTTGTTTAAGGCAACAACCCTGCAGCAGTCAAAAGGCTTAAGTTTGGAGGCATTTAAAATAAACCAAAATATAGACCAGCAGGAGTTTTTTATTTACTATAAGATTACTAATAATTCTGATGCCATCAGGCAGGTGCCTTTTGTAAAGATTCGATTATTATCGTCAGCTACTAAAGTCATTGAATCTAGGATTTTTGATCATCATATATTGATTGAGCCTGGAGAATATGCTTTGATAGGCTATGAATTCCAGGGTTTATCAGATTTGGTTGATAACGTAGATGTGGTTATTGGCACTAAATTAGGATTGATATTGAGCGAATTTAAATAAATGAAAAAAAAGATTATATTTCCAGGCCTTATGGTCAGGATTTTTGGCATGGCCTTTGATATGGTGATAATATGCTTAATATTTACATTACTAGAGCCTATTTTAAAAAGGATTGCTATGGAATTAACTATCAAAGATCTGCTTACGCGCCATGATGTTAACGTTAGCAACGCTCAGGCTGTAGGTGAATTCTTTAGTTCTTATGCGTCGAAAACTACTAGCGAGATGAGGGAGATTTTTTTATGTTTTTTTCTATATTTGACTCTGGAGACAATTTTACTACTTAGTTATTTGGTAATGTTTTGGAGAAAACTCGGAGGTACTCCAGCAAAGATATTTATGCGCTTGAAGATAGTGGATCAAAACACTCTTGAAGATGCTACAACATGGCAATTGATACTCAGAGCTTTTGGTGTTTTATTTTGGGTTTTTGGCATTTGGTCGATACCTTTTACTAAAAAGAAACAAGCTCTTCATGATATCTTTTCAGGCACTGTTGTTGTGCGAATTTAAGCAATCCTGGGCTGTATAAAAATTATGTATGCGTTTGATATTATGTGCGTAAATAAACACTATAAACTTATAAGTTGCTGTTGTTAGATGCCTCGCGCATCCCTTTTTGCCTCTTTGTGTGTTAATGTTTTGATATATTAGCGCTTGATTGTTAAAGCAAAAATCTATAAGGAGTCTTTAAGTGTCAAATAAAGTTATAGTATTTCTTGTTATATGCGCTACCATGATGGTG
>CAMCJU010000059.1 GCA_945875085.1 Candidatus Phycorickettsia trachydisci | reverse complement strand
TATGTCTTAAAAATTGCTTAAAGGCTCCAAAGGTAAAGAATTTGCCAAACTTTGCTGTAATTATCTTGCCTTTGCCCGTAAGCTCAACGTTGACATACTTGGCTGAGGCTAGTCTTTCCAATTGCTGCCTGGTTATTTTAAAAAAGCATTCCTCTTCCATCTGGCCACTATCAAAATTTTTGCCAATCAATATTGGTTTTGAAATTTGCTCTAAAGACATAAGCTCAAAATTATCAATTAAAAATTTTAAGGTATTATTTTTAAGAGCAAAATTTCCTCTATCATCATCGGATCTCCAGCGAACAAGAAGTTTGTAATCTTGCGCATTATCCTTAAAATGACGACTAAGTATGAAATAAAATGAAGAAGCCTTCATATTCTGATGGACTAAGTATATCGGCTCTGATTCCGCGCTAAGCTGTGATGTATTACTTAATAAAGTTTGGGATTTGAACCAACATCCGGTCATTATCAACAAGACCAAACTGCTCAAAATAAGTCTTTGCATAAAATATTTTCCTTTTTGTAGCTATTTATCTATAAGTTATTCATTGATGTAAATAATATAACAATTTCAGATATATTCAAATGATTATACAAATAATTGTAGGATAATTAAAGGTTTACTTTTAGAATTTAAGATAAAACTTAAAGTATTTTTATGCATCGAATTGCTCTTTTGATACTAAGCCTTGCATTTTCTTCGTATGCTAAGGAAGATTTTATCACTAATATAAAAACTGCGACTTGTTTGCAACATCAGGTTTATCAACGATACAATGCTGCTGGCAGTGCTAGCGCGTCGAAACGAAAAGATTTTTTTGCAAGTCAAAGTGGCGTGATCGATTTTATTAGCAAGAAACAAGGCCAAAGGGTCAGTAATGGCGAAGTCATTCTTACAATAGAAAAAGACTTGGCAGAAAGCCTTATTTTGCAAGCGCAAAGTAGCTATAACGAAGCTGCACTATCTTTAAAAAGAAATCAAAATTTATATGATAAAAAAGTCATTAGCCTTGAAGCATTAGAAAATATGAAGCTGCAAGCTAGTGCTGCAAAATTAGCTTTAGCAAAAGCTAAAAAAGAATATCAAGGCATGGTCTATACAGCTCCTTTTGACGGCACTTTAGGAGTGATTGATTACAATGAAGGCGACTACCTGCTTGCAAGGCCAGCAAATCCTGAACTATTATTTAGCATAATCGACGAGACAAAGCCAGCAGTTGTCCGTGTATATTTACCAGACTTTTTGATTAATAAAATCGCCTCAGATGCCAAAGTGGTAATTACCTATAACAACAAGGATATTGATGGCAAAATATCAGCTAAAGCCACATATATCTCCAAAGAAAATGCAGGTTTTCTAGTTAGCGTACTGCTGGAAAGCCCACATAACATACCCGATGGAGCGGCGGTAAATTGTGAATTTGCCTTTGATGAGCATATGGCCAAAACCCTTCCTGAGCAGGCAGTTTCCAAAAATAACAATGGGGATGTTGTTTTTTTAGTCCAAGGAGATAAAGTCAAAGAGCTAGTGGTTAAAACTGGAATTAGGCAAAATGGAATGATAGAAATTATATCTGATAATCTAGATGAGAACTCAGTAGTAGTAGTTGAAGGAATTTCTAAATTACACGATGGGGCTAAAGTTAAAATAGCGGGCTAAAAATATGTTGATATCAGAAATATGCATCAAAAGGCCAGTATTTGCCACTGTTTTAAGCTTGATAATACTGCTTGTCGGGGCGACATCTTTTTTTAAGCTATCGATCAGAGGCGTTCCTGATGTAGATCCGCCGCTAATAGTAGTCACATCCCAATACAATGGCTCTAGCGCCGAGTATATGGAAAAAAACATTACCAACTTGATTGAAAAATCAATGCGCTCAATTAAGAATGTTGACTTTATTTCCTCAAGCAGCTCGGTTGGGACTTCCAGAGTAATTATTTTCTTCAAGCTAAATGCTGACCTTGACCAAGCTTTAAGCGATATAAGATCTAAAATATCAGAAATCAGTTTTAGCTTTCCTTCTGACATGCAACTGCCCCAAGCGGCAAAACAAGATGCAGACGGCTTTCCAAGCTTGTGGCTAATTATAAGCAGCAATCAGCATGATCCTTTAAGCCTTACAGATATTATAGAAAAACAAGTCTTAATACAGCTAGAGCGGATAGATTCTGTTGGCATGGGATTGGTGCGCGGCGGGAAGTACTATACGGTTAAAATTAATCTAGACCCTATAAAGCTCTATCAATATAAAATGACGCCTTTAGAAATAGAGGGAGCCATCAAATCGCAAAATATCGACTATCCTGCCGGTGATATAAAATCAGACAAGATCAACTTTACTATCAACCTTGATTCAAGGATTAAAGACCCTGAAGAATTTAAAAATATTATTTTAAAAACCATAGACAAGCGAATTGTTAAATTAAGAGATGTTGCTGATGTAGCCTTTGAGGCCGCAGAAGAAGATAGCATCTTGCGCTTTAACGGACAAAAAGCAATAGCTATTGGCCTAATCAAGCAATCTAAAGCCAATATCTTAGATTTGTCCAAAGACTTACGCAAAGCACTGCCAAAGATTGAGCAAAGTCTGCCTAAGGGCGTTAAAATATCAATTGCATATGATCAAGCAAAGCCAGTTTCCGCATCGATATATTCCGTTGGACACGCTGTGCTGGAAAGCTTAGTGCTTGTTTTCTTGGTGGTATATTTATTCCTTGGCTCTGGGCGCATTACCATTATTCCTTTTGTAACGATTCCAATTTCATTAATTGGCACCTTTGCCTTTATGCACTTTTGTGGCTTTTCAATCAATACTTTTTCTTTACTAGCCATGGTTTTAGCAATTGGACTTGTTGTTGATGATGCTATTGTTGTGCTAGAAAATACCTATAGATATACAGAGCAAGGATTAGATAAATTTCAAGCTGCTACTAAATCAATCAAGGAGATTGGCTTTGCAATTGTAGCCATGACAACTACTTTAGCTGCAGTATTTTTACCAATTGGCTTTTTAGAAGGCTTCATAGGTAAATTATTTATAGAATTTGCCTGGACTCTGGCCTTTTGCGTTATCTTATCAGGCTTTGTGGCAATTACATTAACGCCAATGATGTGCTCAAAGCTTATCGAGGCTCAAGGTCATAGATCTATGCCATGGATTATCTTAAGGTTCGGGGCGGCGGTGAATTATCTGGAACAAAAGTATGTTAAATTATTGGATTTAAGCTTTAGGCATCGCAAAATTTTTATAGCAATATGCCTATCTACCATAAAGCTTCTAGTGGTATGTTTTTGTTTTGTAGGCAAGACTTTCACCCCTCAAGAAGATGACGGCGTGTTGCAGATGCTTTTTAGCATGCCCGAAGGATCAAGCTTGTCTCAAGCAGAAACAGCTTCAAATATAATGCAAAATACTATCTTAGCGCACAAGGAAGTAGAAAATTTAATCTCAATAACAAGCGGGGGGGGCGGATTTGGTTTTATTATGCTCAAAGATTGGGCGCAGCGCTCAAAATCGCAGCAAGAAATTCGCGCTCAATTAAATAGGGAACTATCTGAAGTTCCAGAAGGATCAGCTTTTGTTGTTAATTTACCATCTGCCGTTAGTGGCCCTGCGCAAAAGCCTGTGGAATTTAATTTACAAGGCTTAAATTGTAGTTTAGAAGAACTTGATGCTGCCGCTGATAAATTTATTGCCCAAATGCGCGCGCACAAAGATTTTTCCAATATAGAAAAAAGTCTTAAAAGCTCAACGCCGGGCATAGACATCACCATCGAGAAAGATAAAGCGCAAGGGTATGGCTTATCTACTGCAGCAATAGGAGCAACGCTACGGTATCTGATAGCTGGCAAAAATATAAGTGACTTTTTAATGAATGATCTGATATATAACGTCGTAATGAGACTGGCGCCAAACAACAGGAGCCACATAACTGATTTAACAAAAATTTATGTAAAATCAGAGCATGGCAACATGATCCCTTTGTCAGTTGCCACAAAAACACAAGAAAATAGCAAAATACAAACCTTTCAGCACTACAATAACGTCAAGTCTATAAGCATTTCTGCCGACTTAGGCGATAATGCTAGCTTGGGGGCTCAGGGCCAGGTTCTTAAAGAAATCGCAAAAAATAATCTTGATGCAAATAAGGTCAAAATGGAATTTTTAGGAAGTTTAAAAAGGATGCAAGAGCAGTCCAGCGCGCTGCTTTTTATCTTTGCTCTTTCATTATTATTTATCTACTTAGTGTTATCGGCGCAATTTGAGAGCTTTAAAGATCCTTTAATAATATTATTTTCTGTGCCTTTTTCTATTATTGGGGCTTTGATTGCTTTGCTGCTTTTTGGCAATAGCATTAACCTGTACAGTAACATTGGGATTATTACTTTAATAGGCTTAGTAACTAAAAATGCAATTATGATAGTTGAGTTTGCTGGTCAACTTAAAGAAAGCGGCCAAAGTGTATCGGCCAGCATAATGCAAGCATCACAAATTAGATTTCGCCCTATTTTAATGACAAGTATGTCTACTGCCTTAGGGGCTCTGCCTCTTGTGCTTGCTACAGGAGGCGGTGCTGCTGCAAGGGTTTCAATAGGCTTAGTGATAGTTGGCGGAATGCTAACAGGAACTGTGTTTACTTTATTTGTAATTCCTTTTCTCTACAAACTCACGCATAAAGACGCCTGAAAAAAAATTCTGCCAAGTAGATTCTTTTGTCACTATAGTATTTTAAAATAACTAGCAAAGCAAGTCTAGCAATTTAAGTCAAGATTATATTGGCTTATAATGTTAAGTTAATGAATCTTAAAATTGGTTATTAATGCTTATGGGTAAACTAGCTATTGTCACCGGGGGAACCAGAGGAATTGGCGCTGCTATATCAAACACCTTGCATCAGAATGGCTATCTTGTAGTGGCCAATTATTATAGTAATGAGCTAGCAGCTAAATCATTTCAAGAGCTGGCAAATGTTTATGTCAAAAGATGGGATGTTGCCGACTATAGCGCTTGCAAAACCGCAATCAACCAAATTGAAGAGCAATTCGGCATGCCAGTTAGCATATTAATAAATAATGCGGGCATCACAAAAGATAAGTTTTTACACAAAATGGATGTAGATGACTGGGAATTAGTAATAAGAACAAACCTGACTTCTTGTTTTAACATGTCAAGATGCGTCATTGAAAAAATGCGCAATCAGAACTACGGCAGAATAGTAAATATTAGCTCAATAAATGCCCAAGCTGGCCAAGTGGGGCAAACAAATTACTCAGCCGCAAAAGCTGGGATCATAGGATTTACCAAAGCTCTAGCACGAGAGGTTGCCAGTAAAAACATCACTGTCAATGCCATAGCTCCAGGATATATTATGACAGACATGGTTGCGCAAGTTCCGCAAAACGTACTAGATGCAATCATTGCTAATATTCCAATCAAAAGACTAGGGCATCCTGACGAAATAGCCAGAGCTGCGCTGTTTTTAGTATCTGATAACAGTGGATTTATAACTGGCGAAACTTTAGCAGTCAATGGCGGCCATAACATGCACTAACTATCAGAAGAGTATCGATGTCATTGGAATTTGACGCGATGCTACCTCTTTAATCTTACCCTTTAAACCCAATTTCTGAAACCCCAATTCTTGAAACTTGATTAAAGTATCTTGATATTTTTCATCCAACTAGAGTATTATTTTTTTTAAAAAGTATGGTAATATTAAATTGTCAAACTTTAGATTGAAGTTATTATTGACTCAATAAATTTACCAAATGCAGCCGTAAAGCCCCTAGTTTTAACTATGGGGATATAAGGCTGGGAGCTTAAATATTTTGTTGAGTAATGGGTAAAAATTTGCTTTACTAATAGCTATAAAAAATAATAATTTTATGGTTAGAAAAATGAATTTTGAAATTATAGTAAGACAAGTAGAGAATGGAGTAATAATCAACGAATCTTTAATCA
>CAMCJU010000058.1 GCA_945875085.1 Candidatus Phycorickettsia trachydisci | reverse complement strand
CCGATGGCGCCCTCTGGAGTGACCGGCGCCACATCAGCAATGTTTTGTGGATATTGGCGCTTGTCAGCATTATATTCTCGCTGATTCTGCCAATCATTTTTCATATTATTTATGATTTTGATTTGGCTCTAGAGGCTGGATATTTCAAGCTTACCCTCTTGCCAATTGCGATCTTGATGAGCATAGTCATTGGATTTGGCGCTTATAAAAAGCTCCGTGCAGCAAGCTATATTATTTGCGTTTGCAGCTCCATGACTTTTTTGGTGATGCTAATTCACTACTTTAATATTAGAGTATTGATTAATATTTGCGCCATTTTTAGCGCTATTTTCCTGCTTCTTACTACTGCATTTGAATTTTTTTACAAATCAAAGTCTTTGTTAGGGTCTTTTCCGCAGCCTGTAAAATCAGGAGGTAGCGCTATGCTACTAGGTCATTTTGCTTATGGAATTTTAACCTTAAGCATTGCTCTTAACAGCTCTTTGGAAAAAGAAGTCGACCTAATAGGAGAAAAGCACGCCGCTATAGAAATGGATAATTTTCACATTAAGCTAGAGGATATTAAGTATAGCTACGGACCAAACTACTTAAGGCAGATTGCGCAGATCAAAATTGAGGATAAGAAATCGGGATTTATCATCACGCTTGCTCCTGAAAACAGATGGTATACTATCGAAAATAAAATGACTACGGAAAGTAGTATTTATAGTTTCGTAAATTACGATCTATACGCCGTGTTAAACCGTATTGATGGCAATAAGGTTCATCTGAAAATTTATTATAGGCCATACATAAGCTTTGTTTGGCTTGCAAGTCTATTGATGGTTATTAGTTTTGCCGGCGGCATCCTTCAGGAGCGTCGTAAATGAGCATCGTCAAGGAGTAAAATAAATAATTGCGGCTTTGATGAGATTTTTTATATGATCTTCAGCTATAGTTCGGACAATCTGATAATTCGCTTACCAATTCAACGATTTGCTGATTAGTAAAAGGCTTTGTTAATATTCCATCAATGCCATAGCTTAGGTAATTTTTTTGATCAACATCTCGGCCAGTAAATGCGACAATTTTCGCATCTAGGGTTTTTTTGTGGAGTTTTATTTTTTGCGCAATTTCTAAACCGTCTATATCAGGCAAATTTAAGTCTAATAAAATTAATGAATAATGATTTTGTGCCGCAGCTTCAAGACCGTCGTTACCTGTATAAGCGGCCTCAACCGAAAAGCCCATTTTGCTTAAAATCATGGAAATAATTTTGCATGTCAATTCGTAGTCATCTATTATTAGGACGTGTTTTGGCGCTGGCTCCATTTATTAATTACCTGCTCTTGAAATATTTTGATTAAGTTTCATATAGTTTTGACTATCTGACTTAATAATTAATTTTATCATCGTGCCTTGGTTTGTAATAGAATTAGCTATTATTTTTATCCCTAATAATTTTGCAGCTGTGTTTATCATACCAAGGCCAAATCCTTTACCATCCCTTAGAGCTGAATGTATTGGATGACTGGTATGTGAAGTAAAGCGCTCAAGTGTCTCGGGCGGCATACCAAATCCAGTATCAATTATTTTAACCATGATGTAGCGCTGGCCAGTATCTTCAAATGCTGAATCTATCTCTAGTGTTACGCTACCTATAGAAGTGTACTTGATGGCATTGTTAATTAACTCCATTAATATTCTGTGAATTAAATTGCGGTTGGAGTATATAAAAAAAAGCTCTTTGTTTTCTAAAGTATAGTTAAGTCTAACGTTTTTAACATGCGCGATTGGTAGAGCTAATTTTAGCACATCTTCTATTACCGTCTTTATGTCAAAAAACGTATCTTTTAAGGTTGAAGACTTCTCTTTTTGTACATTCGATAATGAAATGATCAATTTATCTAATGAGGCACTGGCATCACAGAGCATTTCTGCAAGTTGCGTTATCTGCTGATCTTTTGAGGTGTATTTGATCATCTCTGATAAAGCCGCTATTGAGCTTACTGGCGATCTGATGTCATGTTTTAACTCCTCTAAAGATATTTGTATATTATTGGCAATAAGTTGCTCGATTAGTCTGATATCTAGTTGGATAAAACTTTGCTGCGTAATATTTATAAAAGTTCCAATTATTCCTATAGTAGCCCCACTTCCATCCTTCCATGGGCTCTTTATGCTTAAATAAACAGCTCCAGATGTTGGGGACATTAAATCATGTTCTTGGCTCGTATGTGGTGTATCCATCTGAGTTGCTTTGATGTCTGTATTTCTGATGAACTGTGCATTTTTGGACCAGGGCATTTCGTAGTCGGTTTTTCCAATAAGGTCTTGCTGAGATGATAATCCTGTCATTTTTAGCATGTGATTATTACATCCTATATATTTACCACTTAAATCTTTCCAGTATATTGAGAATGGCAGCAAGTTAAAATTTTCCTTTATCATGAAATTAGCCTGTAATTTAACTTTTGTCAAAAATTATTAATAATGCGAATCATTAACCTTGAGTAGTAAAACAATGCATTATTAGACACTTAAGATTGTTGCATATGTCATTTTATTAATCAAGGGTTCGGGAGGTATATTTTGGGTTAGAAGAAATTCAATGTATATCTACTATTGCTTCAGAGTTTAGCATCCTTAAACTTGAAATAAGTTTAGCTATATTTGATATAGTATTTTAGTATTAGTTGCTGCTTAAGAGCTCTTGATGCAGCAGTAGGGTCATCTGATTTTACCCAGCAGCTTTTTATCAAGGAAAGGGCTTTGGTGTTTTACATGATGATTATTACAAATCCTGCAAAATATATTGAGCATATAATTGCATGATTTTCATTTGATTTTTTCCATTAAGTGCTGGATCTTATAGTTTGCAAGAATCAAAATATTAATATCTACTTTCTCTAAGAGTATTAAAGAATCAATGTATTTTACCATCGAATTGATAGTAGTTTTATGATTTTTATACCAAGCAGTAAAATTCGCAAGATTGCTACCTGTGGTTTGAGCGACTCCGTAGCTAAGCAATCTTTGTTTGTTATAAAAATCAGCTTTTATGGTTTGGGCAGAAAGTTTGCTAAAATAACTAGCTGAGTTGATTATCTCGTCGCACTTGATGCGCAAGGCATCAAGCTTTAGTTTATTGCCAATTTTAAAGTATAGTTTGGCAAGTTTGTGTTTGTTGCACCCTAAGTCGTTAGAAACATAAAGGATATCAAGGACCGATACCGCATATTCCATTTTAGAGATTTTCTCAGCAAGATTAGCGCCAACTCCCCAGCCTGTGTATTGATTTTTAATGACATCTAAATTATGCAGCAGTCTTGGCGATAAAAAATCCTCTATATTATCAATAAGCTTGACGCTGTATTGCTTATACTCCAAAGCTACCCCTTCTATGTCTAAATTTGAAGTTTGATAATTTTTTAGTATCCAGGCAGTTGCCCTGCGAATTAACTTAATGACAGCGCTGAAAGCTTGAATTTTAATTTTTTGATCCTGGCTGAAATTCTCAATCTGGCTCCATATACTATCGGTTTGAAAAACTTCAGTGATTATAAAATATGCTTTGATCGTTTGTTGGATATTGCTATCTAGATCCTGCATTAAGGTAATGACAATATCACCACTTAACTGATTAATAATTTTATTTGCAACGATTGTGGCAATTATTTCTTTGCTCAATTGGTGCACTTTTATTTCATCTGGAAATCTCTGTTGCAGGATTTTAGGAAAATATGTCGGCAAGATCTTGTCTTGAAAATAAGCATCCTGAAAAATATTTGAATTAATGATATGGTTGTAAACAAACATCTTGCTGTAAGAAAGTAGTACAGCAATTTCAGGCCTGGTAAAAGGTAAATTATTAACGATACGTCTGCTTATTTCTTCCTTAGCGGGCAGGGCCTCAACTTCTCTGTTAAGCAGATTATCTTGCTCAAGTATTTCTATTAAGCGACTTGTTAGTTGTGGATTAAATAGCTCGGATGTTTCCTGAATTGTAAGAGCCTGGCATTGGGCAAAATTATCTAACAACACCAATCTAGTTACTTCCTGAGTCATTTCTTTGAGCAGGTCATTACGTTGCTCTAAAGTTATTTTGCCGCTGGCAAGATTGGCGCTAAGACAAATTTTAAGATTCACTTCGTGATCAGAGCAATCGACGCCGGCAGAATTGTCGATAAAGTCGGTATTAATTTTGCCGCCCAAAAGCGCAAATTCAATTCTTCCCTTTTGTGAAAAGCCCAGGTTGCCACCTTCGACAACTACTTTAGCTTTCAGATCTTTGCCGCATGCGCGCAAGGCGTCATTTGCTTTATCTCCAACTTCTTGATGACTTTCGTTGCTTGCTTTAACATATGTGCCAATACCGCCATTCCATATTACATCGACTTTTGAGGTAAGTAGCGCTTTGATTAACTCATCTGGCGATAAAAAATTCTTTCTAAGACCTAGCATTTCTTGCACCTGCCTGCTTAAGGAGATGGATTTAGCGCTACGCTCAAACACGCCGCCACCTTGGGATATTAACTCCAGGTTGTAATCAGACCACTTCGATCTGGGTAACTCAAAGAGTCTTTTGCGTTCATTGAAATTTAAAATAGCATCCTTTGGACACGGGTCTATAAATATGTGTCTATGATCAAATACTGCAACTAACTTAATCTTCTCGGATAAAAGCATGCCGTTGCCAAAGACATCTCCAGACATATCCCCGATGCCTAAGAATGTTGCATCGTCGAGCTTGATACTTAGGCTTTTTAAATGATCAAGTGTAGAGACCCAGGCTCCTGCCGCAGTAATGGCGATTTTTTTATGATCGTATCCGCTAGATCCTCCAGAGGCAAAAGCGTCTCCCAGCCAAAAATTATACTCTTTAGAAACTTCATTAGCGTAATCAGAAAAAGTAGCAGTTCCCTTATCTGCAGCAACTACCAAATAAGGATCTGCTTCGTCGTAAATTATAGTATTCAGCGGGCGAACGGTATTGGCGTCTACTATATTGTCAGTTAAATCAAGCAAACCTCTTAGGAAATTCTTATAACATGCGACTATGTAATTATTAAGCTCCCTATCTTGATACTGAGTTAAGTTTCTGATAAAAAAAGCCCCTTTGGAGCCTCCGGGTACAATTACGCTATTTTTGGTGTTTTGCGCTTTCATTAGACCTAAGGCTTCAGTGCGATAATCTTCTGGACGATCTGACCACCTTAGACCTCCGCGTGAAACGCTACCGCCCCTTAAATGCACCCCTTCGAAATCTTGGCAATACACATAAATTTCTGCAAAAGGCAAAGGTAGCGCAAGTCCGGGAACCTTGGCAGAGGCGAATTTAAATGATATGTATGGCTTATAGTCATTATCTATTAACTGATAAGCGTTTGTTCTAACTATTGCTAGCACTAAGCCAAGCATGTGTTTTAGCGTTTTATCTTCAGAATTATTCTTGACTCCTTCTAAATATTTATTAATTTCGTCTATTAAGGAAACTTGCTCTTGCGTTGAATGAGTCTCTGTATCAAAACGGGCCTGAAATAGCTTGATTAATTTAAGCGCAACTTGATGGTGCGTTATTAGTACCTTGCCTACATAATCTTTGCTATATTGAAAGCCAGTTTGCTGCAAATAGCAAGTTAAGGCTCTTAAAATATCTAGCTGGCGACTTGTTAGGTTACTTGATGTAACGAGCTGACATAATGTATCTGATGGAGCAAGGAATAGGAGAATTTTTGCTAGCATATCTTGTAGATTCTCTAGATCAACTTGGTTTTTGGTGTTTAATTCAAGAGAAAATTTATGTATCCATACTTGTAGCTTTTTTAAGGCAAAATTTTGCTCCTCTATTGCTTTGATGCCAAGATTTTCAAGAATTGGCAATACTTGGGAGAGTCCCAATTTATTTTTAGCATTAAAAATTTTAAGTTCATAGCCCTGTTCTTCTTTTTTGATTTTAAAGATTGGCGTTTTATTGATGATCGCTTTTTCAATATATTCAAT
>CAMCJU010000057.1 GCA_945875085.1 Candidatus Phycorickettsia trachydisci | reverse complement strand
CTCTACACTAACATTGTGCTTTTTAGCCAATGTCCTGATCTCAAATAAACGATCCTCAATCTCAATAATTTTTTGCTCCAAGTTATCGTCAGAGAGTTTATTTTGCAATTCTATCTGAATTTCATCTATATTCAATAAAGCCTGATCCAAAGAATCAAGGCACGATGCCAAGCTGGCTTCTTTGCTAAGTATTTTGGATATTTGAATGGCAGTTTTAGTAAAATTTGAATCTTCTATCAATTTTAAAGCTTGGTAAATTGCTTTTTGCTGACTAAAAAGTTGCTGAAGTTTACTGCGCCTGTTTAATAACTCACTTTCCTCTTCTTGGACTATATTAGCTTTGATAAGTTCATTTGTGATAAATTCTAAATAACTTATCTCTTTGGCATTTTTATCTTTCTGCTGACTAATTTCTTGAAGTTTTTTGCTATTTTCCTGCCAATTTTTATAGCTATCTTTTAAAAAATTTTTCTGAACATTTAAACTCGCGTAATCATCCAAGATGTCTATATGAGATTTTTGATCTAGCAGTATTGTACTTGAGTGCTGACCATGAATTTCAAGCAAAAAACCAGAAATTTGATTAATCAGCCTTTGTGTAACCTGCTGATCGTTGATAAAAAATCTTTTGCGCTTATTAACATCGTCTTGTCTTTTGATTATAATACTATCCTCATACTCTATAGAATTTTCTGCCAAAAATCTCTTCAGTAGCAAATTTTGCCTTATGTCGACTTCAGCTATCACTAAGCATTGCTGAGCAGTTTGGCGGATGGAATTTTCTAATTTAGATCCAAGACAAAATAGTATAGCTTCAATAAGCATAGATTTTCCTGAACCAGTCTCGCCAGTAATAACTGTAAAGCTAGGAGCAAAATCAATGCAGACAGATTCGATAAGTAAAAAATTTTTTATAGATAAACTAATTAGCATTTACAAGCAGATCAAGTTTTAAATTTTTAGCAGCAAGCCTGCTCCAAGAACTTTCTGGAAACCTATTTACAAGATCTTGAGCGTAAAGCCTGGCTTCTTGAGTTAAGCCAATCATTAAACAAGATTCTGCTTGGCGATATAAAGCTTCTGGATCGTGATGCGTATTATGCTTTATAGCACTTTGAAATCTTCCCAAAGCAGCAATTGGGTTATTCCTTGCTTTCATGTAATATTTGCCAATTTCCATATCCTTAGCGGCTAAGTAGTCTCTCGTAATCTCCATCTTTTCTTTTGCGTCCGTCGCATAAGGCGCGTGTGGGAATTTTGCTATTACGCTTTGCAGAGCTTCTTGCGCTATTGTGGTATTTGATTGATCATAGTATACGTCAGAGAGCTGATGAAAGGCCGCTAATGCTTTTAGATAGTGGGCATAAGCTATATCCTGATGCAACGGGTGGATCTTGATAAAATTGTCCAAGATATCCATAGCATCTTGATAATACTTAGCTAAGTAATACGAATATGCCTCCATTATCTCTGCATAGGGCGTAATAGGAGATCCAGGATGCTGAAAATATACATTAGAAAATTCTTCAGCAGCCTGTTTATATTTTTGTTTTTCAAGCTTTGCAAGTCCATTTTCATATATACTCACCGCCGGAGATATAATATCCAAGGTAGATGGTTTACTTTGACAGCTGGCAAAGCCGCTAGCGACAATTAGAGATAAAACGAAACGAATAGGAGATTTGATATAAAACATATATTTAATATAAGTTGAATTTATAATTTTGGTACCTCTGACTGGAGTCGAACCAGCACGCCTTGGGAGCAGCAGATTTTGAGTCTGCCATGTCTACCGTTTCATCACAGAGGCTTTAAGTTTAAGACTACAATTGCATTGTAAAGCTAATAATAAGATAAGTCAAAATTTAAAATTATTCAAGCGCTTTTTTTACTTAAAGCCCACACTAGCTTCAAGTAAGCTTAGCATTAATACTGCCATCTTGCAGCTGTATTTCGATTGTTTTATCTGACAGTATTTTATTTTTGCTGCTTATGACTTTATTATTTTGCTTTATAATGGCAAAACCACGCTTTAGCACTTTTGCAGTATCTAGCGTCTCTAACAATGAATTATATAAATTTATTTTGTTTTGTTTTTGTTCATACATTCTGGTAATTTTATGCTGCAAATTTTGCATTACTGCATGAAGTTTAAGATTTAGATTAGTAAGCATTTGAGATGGCTTTAAAACAAGTACATCATACCTTCCTAAGCTAAAGTGCTTTATTCTTAAATACTTCACATAGCTACCCTCAAATTGCAAACAGATATCATCAAATCTTTGCTCCTTTTGCAAAAGAAGCCTATGTAAATCCAGATTGTTTGTATGGGCACTTAACAAATGCTCCCTGTAATTTATATAACTAGCTAGTCTTTTGTTTAAGATTATGGCATAGTTTGTCAATGCATTTTGCAACTCCTTAAGTACAGGCACCGCGAATTCTGCAGCTGCAGTAGGCGTTGGAGCTCTTACATCGGAGACCAAATCGATTAAAGTAAAATCGGTTTCATGCCCTACTGCAGAAATAATTGGTATTGCTGAATTAAATGTTGCCCGCACGACGCTCTCCTCATTAAATGCCCATAAATCTTCTATAGAGCCACCGCCTCGTGCAACGATGATCAAATCGGGACGTAAAAGGCCTAGCTGTTTATTAAAGCCATCAATTGCAGCTGTAATTTCTTTTGCAGCGCTATCTCCCTGAACCAATGTCGGCCAAATCAATATCCGAGAAGGAAACCTATCTGATATTCTGTGGATTATATCTTTAATAACCGAGCCGGTAATAGACGTTATTACCCCTATTGTTCTTGGCAAGAAGGGCAAGGGCTTTTTATGCTCTGGGGCAAATAACCCCTCTTTAGCAAACTGCTCTTTACGCTGCTGCAAGAGCTGCATTAAATTTCCCACCCCAGATAACTCAATCTTATCAACGCTGAGCTGATATTTTGACTGCCCTGCATAAGTGGAAATTCTCCCGCTAGCGACAATTTCAGCCCCCTCTTCAAGAGGTATTGACACCCGCGACATGGAAGATTTCCAACACGTACAAGCCAGCACCGATGAACTATCCTTTAAATTAAAATATCCATGTCCTGATTGGGCAATTTTAAGTCCTGAGATTTCCCCCCTAACCCTTACATAACTAAGACTTCCCTCTACAAGATGCTTAATCTCTTGCGATATGGCGCTTACAGAGTATTCCGCGCTTTGAACAAGGCCTGGTGTATGCTGCATATTTTAATTACCATGTTTAATTTTATGGATTACTTTTGTGTAACACTACTTTATTTATTCTATTGAACAATAAAAAACACTTATATAGATTATCTCAGAACCTATAATAATATACTTATAAATACTTCCTAAAACTACTTACAAGAGATGACGAAAGTAAAAGCCGACAAGCCAGTGTTAAATTTTAATAGCAAGCATTTGATACCAGCAGCGTGCCATTACAATGAGAATACAATATTAACAAAAGATGGTCAACTAATCCAAATACTACAGATTAAGAATGTCTTTAATCTGGGAAATAAAATTACTGGAGCAGTTAACGTTCGAGAGATCTTGCGACAAGCCATTCAAAAGCATGTTAATACTGATAAGATTGCATTTTGGATATCAACTGTCAGAGATGTTGCCGATTTAAGCGATCATGGAGAATTTCAGATCCCTTTTTGCAAAGACTTACATGATGCCTGGCAAGAAAAAAACAACTGGAATAATCATTTTGTCAATACTCTTTATATTTCAATTGCTTATCAAAGGGCCAGCTTAGATATTGAGAATTTCAGCAGTTTTGTAAATTCTTTGAGCGATAAAATAGTTGGGGCATTTCATGATTCATATTTATCTCAAGGACTGACTACTTTGAATCAAATTGTCAATAATATTTACGATGAATTAAAAATATTTAATGTCAAAAAACTTGCCATAATCAATGAAGATGGCACTTATTATTGCGAACTTCAAAGCTTTCTATCTAGATTAATTTATTTTGAAGAAAAAAAAATACCCATTGATGAAGTAGATATCTCAGAGAGTCTATCTCCCCTTAACTATGAAGTTGGCGCCAGTCAAATCGAAATAACTAAGAATCATAGCACCGTGTTTGCATGCATGCTTAGCCTTAAGGAATATCAAGAAATGCCCCCAGACGTGCTGGATGAATTCTTGCAGTTACCAATAGGCATGATCGTTACAGAAATTTTCATGATAGTTAAGAAAAAAACAGCGGTCAAAGATTTAGAATTTAACAACTATATTCTTAGCCTAAGTCATGATGAAGATTTTGCAAATTCTAGCAGCGCTAAAGAAATGATCACTCAAAGCGGTGAAATCGATTTTTGCAAGCAGCAAATTAATATCTCTATCATGGCAAAAGGTATCAAGACCCTTGACGATTATGCGATGATTGCGGCAAAAAAATTAGCCGATATTGGCATTGTTATTGTAAAAGAAGATGTAGATATCGAATATGCATTTTGGGCAAGACTACCTGGCAATTCTCATTTGCTCAAAAGAACTAGCTACATTCTTAAAAAATACACAGCAGCTTTTGCTTCACTATCTCATTTTCCTCCTGGCAATATGGTTAATAAATGGGGCGATGCTGTGACAATATTAAAGACCTCAAAAAACACACCTTATTTTTTTAACTTTCATCTCAATGAAGTTGGGCATACTTGCCTGATCGGAGGAAAAGATGATGGCAAAACCACTTTATTAAATTTTTTGCTGGCGATGGCAACAAAATATAATCCTGATATCTGCTATATTACTGACTCAAATAAAACTAGCGCTTTTATAGACATTCTTGGCGGGGATGTGCTAGATCATTCATGCCTTCCTAATCCTTTGCTTTGCTTAAGTCAAGGTGAAATATTAGAATGGCTCAAGATTGTATGCGGTAATAGGGCTAAAAAATTACAGGACAATGAAGTAACTTTATTGAGCGATGTTGTAAAATATTTACTAAGTCTTCCAAAAGAAGAAAGGCTACTGAATAAAGTTGAAGAATTTGATTTTAGCGCCTATCAAGATAGCATATACATTAAATCTCGCTTGATGTTATTTTGTCCCCAAGGAGCTTATGCAGATATTAAATTTAACAACACAATAGATTTAAAAGAAAGCAAGATAACTAGCTTTAACTTATCATTTTTCACAGAAGCAAGTTTTAAGGCTCGCAATTATCCAAAACAAGAAAACTTAGTGCCAGAATATTTGCTAAATTTAGATATTCATAATCAGGTACGCGGCTCTATATTGCTGATGCTATTTAAGATTTTTTGCCAGAAAGATAATCAGAATCCTAAAATTTTAGCGCTTTTAAATTTGGATAATCTAGTACCAATTCAATACATCTCCCAAGACCTCTATGAATGCTGCGATTTAGTTCATAAAAATAATGGAATCGTATTGTCTTCTATAAATACACAAAGTTATGATGCGTGGGATAGCACTGAATTCTGGAACAAGCTGCGTAGTTTTTTTGCCACCAAAATTGTACTTGCCAGCGAAGATATAATGCCCAAAACGCAATCGTTTATTGGATTTTCTAAAGAAGAAATGGCTCTCTTGCTGTCCTTGCCCCATAAGGGTAGATTTTTTGCTATTAGCCAAAGCGATTTTACAATCTCAGCAGAGTTAAATCTGATAGCATATCCAACAATAAGCAAAATTTTGACTCAAGATATTCTTAAGTACAATACTTACCAAAAAATAAAACAAACTACCCCAACTAAAGATAATTTATTACAAAAGCTTTATGAAGAATTTAAGGAGGATTAAATTTATTTTAGCTTGTATTTGCCTATTTAGTACAATCAATTGCTTGGCGTTTTGGGACTGGATAATGGGAGAAGATCAATCTACTTATTATTTTGGAAATGAACCTAAAGATAATAATTATTATAGCCGCCTTCCCCCATATAATAGAAAAACTGGTAGAAGTGGTGAGCGAGATCCAAACTGCTTAC
>CAMCJU010000056.1 GCA_945875085.1 Candidatus Phycorickettsia trachydisci | reverse complement strand
CAGAATATGATGCTGCCTACTTGTATCAAATCTATCAAAAACGATGGAAAATTGAAGAATATCACAAATCTATAAAAGAAAACGCAAGCTTGGCAAAGTCTCCAACAAAGAAGATGAGATCTCAAGCAAACCATATATTTGCTTCAATTGTAGCATTTTGTAAGTTAGAGGTTATGAAAGTTGCAACGGCAACCAATCATTTTGCAATTAAATATAAATTGTTAGTAGCGGCGAATATAGCATCTATGAATGAGTTGACAAATTTACGCAAAAATAATGTCTTTGCGTAAGGTGAGTAATTAAATCAGCAGCGCTCATAATAGAGCTACCATATAGCTTTATTAATGTTGGCAACATCAGCAACCTTAGCTTTACAACTTACTTACTAGGTTTTTTTTGGTGCATTATTTGGCAATCAAAAATTAAATATATAGGGGCAGTGATTATTAGCATCTCGATATTGATGATGCTGGGCACAAAAAATCCAGATTTAATTTTAGATATCTATCTACAAGCCATAGGCTTGAAAAATAAACAAAATAAGCTAGAAATTTATGCGAATCGATATTTCTCAATGTTTACTAAAGAATATTGGAGCCTATGGTTTGGTCAAAAAGAAGTAATATACCAAGAACTTGAGAAGAAAAATCAGCGCATAAGCTTTACAACTAATCAAAATAAAGTTATTGACATTATTTTTAAAAATATCGATTGCGATAAATTAAATGCAGATTTAACTATTAACTATAGCGGCAAAATCTGCGATAATCAAAAAGTGATAAACATCAAAAATCTAGCAAATAAAAAATTTATCTTTGTCTTTTGTGCCAAGGATGAATGCTCCGCAAAGTTATATAATTAAATTTGAAGCAATATTGGCAGCAAAAAGGTATTGCGATTAAATAGATGATGATTTATATTTGATATAATTATTTACTTCTCCCTTTTTAAGTTTATGTTTTGGCGCCTTAGAGTATTATTATTTTACTTTATAATTACGATTGCAACTACGCTGTGTTTATTGATGCTATTGATTTCAAATGCAATTGGCCTATCTTATGACAATAAATACCTGGTGGTAAAAATTTACTCTCATATCTTTATCTGGCTGACAAAAATTATATGCGGCATTGAATACCAAGTTTTAGGTCTTGAAAAGCTGCCAAAAACCCCAGCGGTTTTCATGGGCAACCATCAGTCCTTCTGGGAGAATGTGTTTGTCAATATTATCGTGCCCAAACATTCATGGATTATTAAAAAAGAACTCTTTAATATTCCGATATTTGGCTTAGGGCTAAAAATTATGGAGCCAGTTGCTGTAGATCGCACAGAACACGCTTCAGTTAAGAAAATTTTAACAGAAGGGCAAAAAAAACTCAACAATGGTCTTTGGATCGTAATATTCCCAGAGTCAACACGCCTGAGGCCTAATGAATATAAAAAATTCAAGCCTAGCGGGGTAAAATTAGCCATGGAAGCAAAAGCGCCAATTGTTCTTATGGCGCACAATGCTGGTCTTTATTGGCCAAAAGGCTTTTGGATTAAAAAGCCAGGGTTAATTACTGTTGAAATTTTATCGGTGTTAATGCCTGAAGATATTGAAGAAAAAGACGTCCGACAAGTTACTGATCAAGTTGAAAAAGTCATCAATACTGCCAAAGATTTACTCAGCGTAGAATAAGCTTGAATTCATGGCTTTGGCTTCATGATACATGATAAATTGCGGCGCTTTTCTTCAAAACCCATGTGGGCAGCAAAGCGAAAACTAAAGTAATCAGGCGAATTATAAGTATCTATCTGAGAATCAAGGATAAAATCAACCCCAAGCAGCTTTAATTCATGCTTAACAAATCCTGGCAAATCAAAAAATAACTTTTGGCTTTGATATAAAAAAAATTCTCTTCCTTCAGGCTTAACCGCAAGGAAATCATCGCAAAACTTCTGATCAACCTGATAAGAGACCTGTCTAATACTAGGAGAAATAAAAGCACAAATACGATCAGTGGAAAGTTTCCTGATCAAATTCAAGGCGTTATAAAGCAAATCAGACGCAGCGCCACGCCAGCCTAAATGAGCGGCTCCTATTACTTTGGCATCCTTAGAGCTTAACAACACACCTACGCAGTCGGCTGTCTTAATGCCCAAAACAAGCCCCGCAGCATCGCTAACCATAGCATCTCCGATTAGAGCAGAATAGTTTTTATCAACGTAATGCGCTACATCAGAATGACGCTGATCAAGCAACAATAATCTTGAGCCACCTAATTTAGACAGAACTACATCTTGATTCTGTAAACAATCCTGCTGACTATAATACAAATGCGTCAAGTCATTGTCATTTTTATTAAAAATATTGCAATAGACACCAGGCGTTAGCAAAGAAATATGCACAATTTTAATTATTTAATATTGAAAAAATAAAAGTTTGATAACATAATCAAGATCTTGACTTATGATTTGATAATTTATAGAATAATATACTATTCATAGCATTAAATCTTATCATGCAAAAAATAAAATATTTAAGTATCCTTACAGTCACATTATCACTACTTTACTGCTTTTCTTCATTAAAAACGCATGCACAAGACAACTATCCTAGAAATATTATCGAAAGACAAAACGATAAAATGGGATCAATACTTGATCAAAGAAATGCAAACTCGAAAATAGCAAGACAGACTACTAAGAACAAGAAAAGTATAGACGATAAAGTATTATGGCAAGCTGCAATTGGCTCTCTAGCAGATAGAAACATCGAATCTAGCAATTATCATGCAGGCAGCATAACGACCGATTGGCAGCGCCAGAATCAACTAGAAACTAAAATCATAATCTTAATACACGATGATAAAATTGCGCCTGAGTCATTTAGCGTCAAGGCATATAGCAGAATTTGTTTAAAAAACATACGAAAGCTGAGCCGCAACGAAGTGGCTGTTGACCATGAGCTTGAAAAAGCAATATCCAAGGCCATACTAGATAAAGCTATTAGAATTAAGCAAAAAACTATCGCCAAGCCAGGAAAATAAAAGAACAAAAGACCACTCAATCAGGCCCAACAAAGAGGCCTAACGAAAAGGCTAAGGGCAAAGAACGTAGCTGCCGCTTTAAGACTAGAATTCGGCCCTAACCATCAGTGAGCCTCCTACATTGCTGTACTTTTTAGCAAATCCATAGCTAGCCTTAAGGCCTAAGTTAAGGACTTGATACTTCATATTCAAGCCTGCAGATATCTCAGCAGATAGTGCGCCTTGTTTGCCTGAGGATAATTTCATGTCCTTAGGCATATCGCCAATGGTGTACTTAATAGCAGGAGCTTTTCCAGAAACTTTCTTAGCTATGGCAAATGTAGCACTTGGCTCAAAGGACAAATCCCCACTAAGAATAGTGGCGCTAGCACCAACAGAGCCAATCACATCAACTTGATTAATCGTTGATTTTCTGACCGTATGATTAAAAGGCCCAGCGCCCTTTTCTTGATACGTGGGAGTTCTGATGTTGTTATATCTGGCCCCCAGCAGAGTAATGGCGTTTAGATTGCCAATAACATAATTATAGCCAGCCTCCAGTTGCGTCGCTATAAGATCGGTTTTATAGTCAGCTACGGCAGTCTTCCCACTTCTAAAAGCCTTGGACTTAATTGTACTACTGCCGTAAGAAACTATGCCACGAGCAAATAAATTTTCATAAATATTAACACTGGTATACAAGTTAAAGATATTGCTATAAATCTTAGTGTTGTCGCCTTGCTTAAGACCTTTGTTGTATTTAATGGCACCATTATCAAAAGTAAATGCACCGCCAAAAATAAAACCATTGCCATATATATCGCCAAAGTAGTCAGCTCCAAATGTAGCGCCGGCGTTTATAGCTTTATACCCAGGCTTTAAAGCGTCTAACTTCTGATCGCCCTGACTGGCATGACCCGCAAACCATGCAGCAATCCTGCCGGCATTATCCTGGTCATTATCTTGTCCAGCTGATATCGCTATCGCTGCAGCTTGAGAGGATGACGTTAACGTATTGTTCATACGTCCTGATGCAGCCCCCAGCGCTGCTTTACCACTGTCTACTGTCAAATTGGTAGTATCATTATTATTGAAAGCTTTGCTCACATCATCAGGTTCGCCTTGAGCAAGTTGATGACCTATCTCGCTGACCGTTTCAGAGAGACCAGATAAGGCAGGATTAGCTTCCATCTCCTTAATAAACTCATCGAAAGGAGCAATGTCACCTCCTTCATTCTGCATGTACCTTATAACCTGAGCAATATATCGCTGTTTTTTCTCTGTTAACTCTATACTCAACACACCTTCACTAACGCTAACTTCTCCAAGATTAAATTTAATGCTACTTGTATCAGCATAATTAAATATATCACCAATTTTATATTTATTATCAACATAAGAGTAAAGCTTCACATCAAGCTTTAGATTTTCTGGGTCAGCCAATGGATATCCTTCCCCTATAACTTGCCCATTTTTATCAGGATCAATCCGTAAAGTAAACTTATTAAGGCCTCTGATGTCTGTGATTTCAGCCTCAATTCTACTAAGACCAACATCAATAGTAGCATTGTTCAAATCAAGACTTCCTAGACTTGAATCTTGCGCAAATTTAACGCTCTGATTATCAATAGTAGTTTTAGTAGAATTAACCTTACCTTGAAAGATCGAATCGCCAGCAATATTTAAAAGAGTTAAGGCTTGAGAGCTACCTAAATTTCCTGTAAATACACCTGATGCGTCAAGAGTGCCGCCTTCAATTGAACCGGCAATGTTACCACCTTTAAAAGTTAATATACCATCGTTAGTACTATCCCGATTTGTAATAGTACCGATATTGTGCGCGCCTGATGCAAAGGTAACTGTTCCGGTATTTATAATACTTGCACCAGAAGCATTCATGAGACCTATGTTATAGGAACCATCACTAGAAAACAATACCTCCTTGTCGGCATCGACATCAAAAGTCCCAGCATATACCTTGCCCTCTAATTTGTTGTTGGCAGCCCTTAAATTGATATCATCTGCAAAGATATTCCCTGAAATATCAACGCTACCGGCCCCTACTGTCTCAATAGCGCCAATAGATCTTTTCTCCTGGCCAATTGTGCCCTCATGCCATATATTCTTAGTAGCATCATAGATAACCGCGCCATCACCACTTTGGCTTACTTGTACATCTCCCTTGAATACAACATCGTATACATCATGAGCCAATACAGTAATTTTATCACTTTTCTGAGTCAGGAAGATAGTTTTGTTAACACCATCTTTTATTTTACTTATCCCAGCTGTCAAAGTAATTTGACTAGCATATATATCATTCAAGAAGTGGACCCTACCTTGACCTGATGTATAAAGCATGCCGATTGGAGCTGAACTCGAGCCAATTTCGCCACTATGCCACAACTTTTCTTTTAGATCCGTAGGAGCGGTAGATGTATAAGATACCGTGCCGCGATAATCAGAAGCAGATAAGATCTTTGAATAAATATATTGAGTACCTGAAGTTTCTGCAGTAAATTTAGCATTTGGCCCAGCAAAAATTATACCATCTTTTGTCTCAACATTCATCTTGCCAACATCAAGCTGGGTATTTTCGCCAAGAGCAATAACTTTTAATTGTTTATCAGAAAGGTCCTGAAGTCCTGAACCTTGGAATGTTAAACTTTTTTGAGCCGATCCTCTATTTGTAACAATTAAAGAACCCTGAGCTTCTGATCCTAATAGAAAAGCCTGCTTCGAGTTGGCGTTTCTAAAATTAACAACCTTATTGCTACCATTTAAAAGAAAAACAAACTGAGAATCGCTTTTGTCAGTATAAAAACCACCTTTGGAGTCATCAAAATTAATTTCTCCACCAAAGTACATCAAGCCTTTTGCTGCTTTGATAGACGCTTTACCATTTTTGAAGGCGACACTATCATGAAAAAACATCTCTGCGCCACCGCCGGCAACAAGGGCATCGCCTGAAGTAATAGTAACAGCTCGGTCAAACTCCAATGAACCAGCGCCTTTTTGCTGTATGCCCAAGGTGGAAATTTCTACCTTATCTTTAAATACTGTCGAGCCTAAGCCAGTAGATTCAATACCATCACTTAACAATTGAGGCTTCATGAAGATTACATCATTAAGCTGGCCT
>CAMCJU010000055.1 GCA_945875085.1 Candidatus Phycorickettsia trachydisci | reverse complement strand
CGATAGAGATTTAAATGCAGCACTTAATATACTAGCCGTAGGGGCATCTACGGTAAGGCTAGATGGAGTTAGTCGAGATTCATCTCTTGGCATCCATTGTCTGAACCTTTAGAATCCCCTTGCTTTAGCTATGGGGAGTATGTCAAAGACTCCATATTATCCTGTTTGATAAAACGCAGGCAAATAATCTTATGGTGTTTTTATTTTGCGAAAAAAATTTTGCTAGACAAGAGGAGATTTATACATTAGATTTAATGAAAGAAATTATCTCTTTGGTAAGATATAAATCACAGAATAATGCACTTGAGTAAAATTTTAGCTTTTTATAAAAATATTAAAGTTAGTCGCCAGCTGCTATTTACCTTTGCATACTTTATATTGTGCAATACAGCCTGCGTGCTATATCGATTTTCTATATATCAGTCATCTAGCAAGTATTTTGCAGTCCTTGAATCAGGCAAAGATGCCATCTACATCTTGGCATTCTCATACCTATTTTTTAGCGCGATAAGCATTAACAGAATTTTTTTCGCCCTGATATCTTTTGCGCTTTTTGTCTCTGGCGCTGCGGCGAGTTATTACTTATATTTCTTCAAAGTCCAAGTATCTCCTAGAGTATTAACAGCCATATTTCACGCAGAAAGCCAGGATGTAAGAGAGCTTGTAAGTTTAAAATTACTGATTTGGATGAGTTTTGTCATTGGGGTTTGGTATTTTTTACTATCCAAGTTTGCGTATAGGCCAAAAAGATTACTTGGCAGACTTTTTTCTTTGGCATGTTTATGCGCAGTAACATACAACATCTACAGTCCGCAGTATAGAATTTTAAAATATTATTTTCCATCTAGTTATTTAATTAGCTTATCTGAGTATGTAGCCTTGCGCTTTGCGGATAAAAACTTTTTCGATATCAGCTCCCTTGATTATCAAGACAATGCCGCTAAAGACCTGGTAGTAGTTTTAGTAATAGGAGAGTCTGCTAGATTTGATAGGTTTCAGATCAATGGCTACATTAGGGATAATAGCCCAAATCTTGCCGCTATCAAAAATATTAGATCCTTCAAATCAACTTCATGCGATAGTATCACTTATACTTCAGTGCCGTGCATGTTAAAACGCGCTGGCGTGGCGCACCCTAGAGAAAACACCTTTTTGTCAGTATTTAGCAAATTGGGCTTTAGAACTTCATGGCTGGCCTCACAAAGCATGCTCAAATACCTAAACAGTCTTGAGTCAAAGATTATTTACGATGAAGTAGATTTTGTATTGCTGCCCGGAGGCTCTTTGCTATATCCAATGAATACCTTAGATCAAGACTTATTGCCATACCTTGATAAAATGCTTGCTGAAAAAGAGGCAAAGAAAATGATCGTTTTGCACACTTCTGGAAGTCATTGGGACTACGAGGCAAGATATACTGATGATTTTGCAAAGTATAGACCAACTTGCTCAGGCTTGATTCATAAACGCGACCCGTCTTACTGCACGCGCCAAGAAATAAACAACATGTATGATAATACAATACTATATACTGATCATATACTATCAGAAATAATTACAATGCTTAAAAATAAAAACGCCATTGTTTTTTATACCTCAGACCACGGGGAATCTTTAGGTGAAAACGAAGTTTATGGCCATGGAGGAAATAACATCCCGGAGCAAATAACGGTGCCCTTCTTCATCTGGACCTCAGATTCTTTTAATAACAATAACCCCCAGATACAGCAAAAAATATCAGCAAACGATAGAAGAGAAATAGACTACCGCTATCTTTTTCATTCCATTTTAGATTGCGCTGGAATAAAATCCATGGCTATAAACCTAGATTTAAGTTTGTGCCGATGAGGATATATTTTATTGCAGGCGAAGCTTCTGGAGACTTAATTGGCGGCAAGATAATCACTCAGCTTAAAGCTCTTGACCAAAGTATCGATTGCCTTGGTATTGGAGGTTCGGCAATGTTATCAGCAGGCCTGCGAGACTTGCTTTTTCCTATGCAAGAAATTAGCTTGTTTGGCTTTTTTGAAATTTTGCCGCAGATTTTTAAATTAAAAAAATTAATTCGTAAAACTATTGCCGATATTCTGACCGTTCAGCCTGATATAGTAGTAACCATCGACTCGCCTGGGTTTTGTTTTCGCGTAATAGAGCGCATCAAAGCATTAGCGCCAAAAATCTCCAGAATACACGTGGTTGCCCCAAGCGTTTGGGCCTATAAACCTGAGCGCGCCATCAAGGTCGCCTCTTTATATAACCATTTACTAACGCTGCTGCCCTTTGAAGCGCCTTTGTTTGAAAAATATGGCCTTAGCACAACCTACATGGGACACCCCATATTTGAGCAGGATTTTTCCAAGCCCCTTCATGATGACGATAGCACTAGGTATGCTGACCTCAAAGATAATACCCAAGCCGCCAGAATAGTCTTAACCCCGGGAAGCAGAATATCTGAGATCAAAAGACATCTGCCTGTTTTTGCAAAAGCGCTTAAGAAGCTAGAGGTTTTACCTTACTGCACCATTGTTGCTGACAACCATTTGCATCATCCTTTAATTCACAAAATTCTTGAAAAACACAAGCTGAAGTACTTTATCACCCAGGATAAACTAGCAGCTTTTAAAGCGGCGGATTTAGTGCTGGCAAAATCTGGCACTAACACCTTAGAAATCGCAGCTTGCAAAACTCCCATGATAGTTATCTATAAGATCAATATGCTAAGTTGGTGGTTTTGGAAGTGCATTTCCAACATTAAATACGTATCGCTAATTAATATAGTAGCAGATAGCCAGATCGTACCAGAATTGCTACAAAACGATGCTACAGCGCATAATTTGGCAAAAAAAATTAGGGAATTTTTAAGCAATCATCTCAAGATGCAAAAGCAAGTAGAAAAATCTCAAGAAGTTTTACAGAAAATGGGCCTAAACCAGACCCTAAAGCCTAGCCAGATAGCAGCAAAGACTATTATCTTGCCATGAGTTTTCTGGTCAACTATGTAGCAGCGGCACTGTATTTATTAAACAACAATTTAACATTCTTTGCGTCTTGCGCCATCAGTTGTAATATCTGCTCCATTTTGAAATCTATTCTATAACTTTCCATCATGAGTTCAGATTCTTCCGTATTGTTGAATTGTACTTTATCTCTCCCTTTATCTTGCCATTGCTGCAATTCTTTTTTCATAGGATCAATGCTCTTTTCTATCGCCTGCCTTGTCTCAACTAAGCTAGCCGCCTCATTGTTCAATTTATCGAAAGCCTCTTTAAATGCTACTTCAGCCCCGGCTTTCCTGTCTTCCAAGCTTACCTTGTGGCCTGTTGCATCGGGGATGTCGTTTTGCGTTCCATCTTCTTTGGTATATACCCCCTTAACATTATTGACAGCTGTTATTATCTGATTTCTCGACTCTTTAAGACTAGACATAGAGTACTTCTGGCCCGCCAAATCGATCGTTCCAGACAAACCTGCAGACAGATCAAACCTTGGCTTACCATCCTGATCAAGATTTGAAAATGTCGTTAAATCATACTTAATAGGCTTGTCGGTTCCACCAAATAAAAAACCACCTGTAGGGGACGGCGTATTTATAAGACTTTGTAATTTAGTCAAAAAAGCATCAGCTTTGGCTCGTAATGTTGGTTCGTCAAACTTCTCAACTTCAGTTTGAAAGCTAATTAATCCGTCGACTCCCATCATTAATTCTTGCACCTTAGCTTGAGCGCCCCACAAATTTAACTCCACGCTCTGCAGACTCTTAACCGAGGCTTTTGCAAAACTATAACCTTCTGTTATAATAATAAGCTCGCTAATTTCGTCTCTGCTCATCTCGCCAATATGACTATAGCGCAACTTTGTTGTTATCTTTTCTTGATTATCTTGTTTGCTTTGGTTGAGTTTGCTCATCGCAAATTCATATAATGATGTTGATGATTGATCTAATCGTGATACCATATATTTTTACCTTTATTTATTAGTTAGTTAGTTAAATCCATTTTTAACGCATGTTGGTTTCAATCTCTATGCGCTTCATCTTCATTCTATAGAGAGTTTGGTAAAAGTACAGCGTTATCTGTTGCTGCAAAGCAAAACTATCTAATTGTCGAATTTCAGCTAACTCATCGCTGCCAGATTCTTTCTGCAGAAGCCTTGTGACCTCATTAAGGCTTTCCTCCATTTCTTGAGCGACATTTACAGCATTACTCAAAGTACTGCTAAAATCCTGCACAATACTAGTTTTCAATACTGCCAAAGAAGCATTCTGAAGATATCCTTCTTCATTATACACCATGTTTGGAGCTTTTAGCAATGCCTGCAAATTCTCTATCACACCAGCGCCTTGCAAAACGTAAGCACCAGCAGAAACTTCCTTATTGCCAAATACATCCGTACCTCCTTCTAGCTCATAATATTTAATGTTGTCAAAAGCTTGTCCTTTGACATGTGTCAAAACATTTTTATCTATATCAGAAGAAAACCACATGCCAGTATTGGTATTACCATTAAATGATTTTCCGGGTACTTTTACAGAGATTTTAAGCTGAAGATTTAAAGCTTCAAAATCAAACATTTCTTTCATAATAGCATCACCTTCCAAGGCTTTTACAAGATCGTCAAGACTAGCGATATCATTAGGTGCTACAAAGTTAAATTTTGATACTGCATAATTAATATCATAAAGTGCAATTTTTAAATAATTACCTTGGGTAATTTTATTACCCCCCAAAAAATCGAATATAAGGGTGACAGAAGCTTTTTCTCCATTATTAATTTTTGCTAGGGCTTTTACATCTGAGAGCTTTAAGCTGGAAATTGGCAGATCCTTACTTGAAGCAAGGTTGCTACTAAGCGCCAGGCTAGAGCTTGTGCTGCCGCTAATAAGATTGTTCAGTCCAAGCGTTGCGCCAAGACCAAGCTTGCTGCTAGAGGGATCTATCTCATCACCAAACGCTACTGCATTTAGGCCATAGCCCTGTATCTGCAGATAACCTTCGGTATCATCATCAACTATATCACTGCCATCTTTATCAACTAAACGCATGGAGGCTCTTGAGCTTCCTGTTCGCGGTACTGTTTTCGGGAAAGTAATTCCTGGCACTACTACTGTTGCCAGAATATTTTGCGCCTTCACATACTTACCTAAACCGGCTATTGAAAACCCTATCTCGCCTTCAGAAAGATTTGACTGACTAATGCTTCTTAAGAGTATTTTAACATCATCGCCTGTCTTGACTTTAATATCGACAGGTGAATCTTTAAATAAATCTTTGGTCACTAGATACTGACCGCTTTTGACCTCCACGGTAGCTCCGCAGTCAATCGGCGCTGCCACTGCTATCGTCACACTAACAACCTGCACCTTAGCATCGAAATGCCCTTCGTTGAGCAGCGCTAAGTTCAACTTACCGTCCTTTGAAACATGCAGCTTAACGTCGGAAATATCACCAAGCTGCGTTCTATCAAAGGCAGGATCAACACTAAAGCGCTGATTAAACTGATCGATCATCTGCCTCATCGATAGACCATCGCTTGACGCAAAGTCCATTGGGGAGAAATATTCATTTGCATTGCGTGATGAGGAAATCGCCCCGCCCTTGTCCCTTTCCACAATGCAAAAACTTGTCTTACCCTGAAAATCAAGCTGAGCATTGCCTTTAAAGGCATTAGCAGCCTTATAAGAATACTGCGCAGTTGGACTAACTCCGGTATTAAATGCCTTATTAACGGTTTGCGCCAAACTAGAAGCGTAATTATCTATTTTCTTAATTAGCCCTGGCAAGTGTTCTTTATTCGACTTAATCAAGCCACCCAGCCTACCCCCTTTAACATTATCGGTTACCTCACTTCTATTGCGCTTATTCGATTCTAGCAATATTCGCACTCCTGCTTCAGTATCATCAACTTGCTCGCAGATCAAAGTAACATGACCATCTTCCGATAACAATTGATCTTGATTTGATAAGGATATTAAAGCTTGTCCTTTAGAGTTCTTTACAACTTTTAATAACAAATGCTCAGATAGCTGCTTTAACAAAGCGTCTTGCCTATCTTGAAAATGGGCTCTTTCACCCCCCTTGGCACTCTGACTTACTAGAGCAATATTTTTGTTTACTTGCGCTAAATCCTGAAGTAAAACGTTTGCTGTATCGACCGAGGACTGCATCCTGCTGACGTTAGCATATTTTGCGCTCATTAACTCCTCTCCCGCAACTTTAACGCCCCT
>CAMCJU010000054.1 GCA_945875085.1 Candidatus Phycorickettsia trachydisci | reverse complement strand
TGCTTCGATAGCGTCCATCATTTCAACAAATTCTTTAAGCTCTTTCATATTATGCCTTAACGTCGTTGATCATACTTTCGTATGCAGACCAAAGTTTTTCTTCTTCTAATGGATTAGCACCACGATTTGGTTTGAGGCTCTTGGGGGTCAGGCGCTTGAGAATAATGATCAAAATAACGCTCAAAATACAAGTTATAGCGCTCAAGTAGGTCAAGAAAACTTATTTGCTGAAAATATTAAAAATAGCTATAAAGAAAGCCTAGCATCGTTTTTTAAAAACGCTCAAATGGAAATGGATTCACTCTTTGGTAAGATTAAAAATCAAGTTAGTGTGCAAGAGGTTCGTCCAGAAGAGATATCGGAAACATCTTCGAATAATGCCTCAATCCTTGGCTCAAGATCTAACAAAACTTTAGAAGCTTTCGACTCGTTCCTAAAAGATCTAAGGCAGGATGTTAGTGTATACATAAATAATGACGACTTGCTTGAAGATGATGGCTTAAATCAATTGGCTGGATCTTCTGAGTCTCTAGTGTTTCAGGACGATAACTCCAAGGGTATAAATGCATTAAGACAGCTAGATTCATTACTGCAAAGTATTCAAGACAAGGTGAGTAATAGTTCGGATCAAGTCTCTGAAGAAGAAGTTGCGGCGTTAATAGACGGTCTAAGAAATAGAGCTGAGCTGCTATCAAGTAGCTCTATAGCTGATGATTTGCAGATATCCGCGCTAGATCAAGATCAAGCTCAAGCTCAGGCGCATAGCGTCGATAATGTTGCGCTCCAGCAGGCCTTGCTTCCAGTCACGAGTCAGGCCTTAGTATCTGAGTTAAGTTTAGTTGCTAAAGAGACAGTGGCTAAGGAGACAGCCCACCAGCAAGAGCTCGCCACTAGCCTGTCTTCTAGCTCAACTAGCTCAACTCTTTGGGGTCCCCAGACTCATATATTAAACTCAAGCATCAAAGTAGAGGAGGATATAAAAGTTGACGGCAAAAAGTATTCATTAGGGCAAAGCGCAAAAATGTTAAGTCACAATGCTATTAATCAGGCATCTTTGAGTGCAAAGAGCATCAATAACACAATGCTAAAACGTATATATTATAGTGTTATTAATGGCTCTAGCGCTGGTGGAAATGTGGCTGTTGCTGCCGGTCAGGAGCTCGAGCGTCCCTATACTCTTTGGGGTAGCGGATTTGGCGGTTTTCATGCGGATAATAATAGCTTTAATAGCAAAACCAATCTTGTGGGAGGCTCGATAGGTCTGGAAGTTCCCTTTAATGATTCAAGAATTTTGGGCCTTGCGTTTAATAATATAAATTTTGATACCCGATATAATCTGAATGATAAAGTCGTTAGCAAAAACTATCTCATCTCGGCTTATAACATAAATAAAATTAATGATTTTATAATTAATGGAGCTTTGTTTCTGGGGTACGGGGAAGTTAACTCCTCAAGAGTGACTCAAGGAGCTGGTGTTGCTAAGGCTAATTGGCATCAGGCCATATATGGAGCGCATGGGATACTGGCATATGATTTTCAAAAGTCAGCCCATGTTATCACCCCTTCAGTTGCTTTGCACTATTCATATACTGCTCAAAGCCGTTACGCCGAAACTGGTGCGCAGGGGCAGAATCATGTCGTAAATAAAAAGAACGCTCAAGTATTTAACTCTTCAGCTGCAATAAAATATTCTTATACTGGCGCGATAGGTCAGCTTAAGGTAACTCCAGGGTTGCAGCTTTCAATCTCTAGAGAATTAATGACGAAGGTATCAGATGCTATATCTGGAATTCAGGGTAGTGACGGATATGTAAAAATTGCTACCAATACTAAAGAAAGTACGCTCTTTGGAATTGCCCCAAGCTTGACTGCAAAAATAAATAATACAGATGTGCAGCTTATGTGCAGCTGGGAAAAGGGCAGGATGTCACGTGGTCATACAGTTGCTCTTAAGGTCTCATCTGTATTTTAGTTATTAAATAATCATGTGCTTGATTAATTAACTTGATTTTAGCTGTTTACTCTGCGCGGGTATTATGATATATTTTTTGTTATATGAAAATTTTTAGCGACCTGAAATGACAAGAATTAATCAATTGGTAAGGCAGGGCAGGATAAGCCGAGTCAAAAAAACCAAATCTCCAGCCCTCGAAGGATGCCCTTTCAAAGCTGGTGTGTGCGTGTCGGTAATGACGCGAACCCCAAAAAAGCCTAACTCAGCACTAAGAAAAGTTGCTAGAGTAAGGTTGACTAACGGCTTTGTAGTTACTGCCTATATTCCCGGAGAAGGGCACAACTTGCAAGAGCACTCAAAAGTCTTGATACGCGGTGGCAAGGTCAAGGATTTACCAGGTGTTAAATATCATATCGTTCGTGGAACTTTCGATACTCAGGGCGTTAAAAATCGCAAACAAGGACGCTCATTATATGGGGCAAAACGTCCTAAGAAATAAATTATTAGGTTATCATAAATATGTCTCGTCGCGGCACATCAGCTACTAGAAGGGAAATACTCCCAGATTCTAAATATAATAATGTAAGAGTTGCTAAATTCATTAACAAAGTTATGTATGAAGGCAAAAAGTCTTTGGCAGAAAAATTAGTATATGGCGCTTTTAATCTTATTGAACAGAAGTACAAAATGAATGGTTTTGAAACTTTTGTTTCGGCCATTGAAAATCTACGCCCCGACAAGCAGCTCAAGTCTGTGCGTATAGGTGGCTCTAATTATCAAGTGCCTGAGGCTTGTGATGTGCATAGGAGTGAAAACTTGGCCTATAAATGGCTTATTATGTCAATGAGATCGCGTTCAGAGCGCAGCAGCATAGAAAAGCTTGCGGCAGAAATTTTTGATATATTCAATAAACGTGGCAGCGCTATTAAAAAACGAGATGACAATCATAAAATGGCAGAGGCAAATAAAGCTTACTCACATTATAGCCCAAGAAAAGCAGCTCCTCCTGGAGCGCAACAAACAAGTTAAAACCATTCCTATATGTCTAACGAAAGCAAAAGCATTCCACTGAAGAATGTTAGAAACATTGGAATCATGGCTCATATAGATGCCGGAAAAACAACTACTACCGAGAGAATTCTTTATTATACTGGCAAATCTCATAAGATTGGAGAGGTTCATGAGGGTGCTGCCACCATGGATTGGATGGAGCAAGAGCAAGAGCGAGGCATTACTATTACTTCTGCTGCAACTACTTGTTTTTGGAAGGAGTATAGAATCAATATTATTGATACTCCAGGTCACGTAGATTTTACAATTGAAGTTGAGCGTTCACTCAGAGTTTTGGACGGAGCTGTTGCCGTGTTTGATGGTGTTGCTGGGGTTGAGCCTCAGTCAGAAACCGTATGGCGCCAGGCCGACAAATACAAAGTGCCAAGAATGTGCTTTGTTAATAAGCTTGACAGAACTGGCGCTGATTTCTTCAGATGCCTTAGCATGATTCGCGAGAGGCTTGGAGCAAATGCTCTTGTGATGCAATTGCCAATAGGTAATGAAGACAAGTTTCAAGGTGTTGTGGACTTAGTTAAGATGCAGGCCATAATTTGGAAAAATGAAGATCTGGGCGCGGAATTCACATATACTGACATCCCTGAAGATTTAAAAGATCAAGCAAACGAGTATCGCGCAGCTCTTTTGGAAAGTTGTGTGGAGGCAGACGATGCAGTCTTTTCAAAATATCTTGATGGGCAAGAGCTTAGTCAGGAGGAGATTAAAATGTGCATCAGGAAAGGCACTATATCGGGTAAATTTGTACCAGTAATATGTGGTAGTGCCTTTAAAAACAAAGGGGTGCAACCTCTTTTAGATGCTGTTACTGACTTTCTTCCTTCTCCATTGGACATCACTTATATTAAAGCGATTGATATAAAAACTGGCCTAGAAATTGATAGAGAGATTTCTGAAAAGCAGCCTTTTGCAGCATTAGCTTTTAAGGTAATGAATGATTCATTTGTTGGTTCATTGACCTTTATTAGGATTTATTCTGGCAAGCTTTTATCAGGAACGGGCGTAATAAACACTACCAAAGATCAAAAAGAAAGAATTGGTCGGATGCTGTTAATGCATGCTAATCAGCGCGAGGATACAAGAGAAGCAAAGGTAGGGGATATAGTTGCTCTTGCTGGATTGAAATATACAACAACTGGCGATACATTATGCGATCCTGATTCAAGAATCTTGCTTGAAAAAATGGAATTTCCTGACCCTGTAATTGAGTTGGCAGTTGAGCCAAAATCTAAGGCTGATCAGGAAAGAATGTCTTTTGCGTTACAGAGACTTGCTGCTGAAGATCCTTCTTTTAGGGTTTCTAGCGATGCAGAAACTGGTCAAACTATCATCAAGGGAATGGGTGAATTGCATCTTGAGATCATCGTTGATCGCATGAAACGTGAGTTTAAAGTCGATGCCAATGTTGGAGCTCCTCAAGTAGCATATCGCGAAACAATTACAAAAAAATCCGAGATAAACTACACGCACAAAAAGCAAAGTGGTGGAGCGGGGCAATTTGCAAGGGTGGTCTTGGTTTTCGAGCCATTAGAGGCTGGTTCTGGATTTGTTTTTGAGAGTAAGATAGTTGGTGGAGCTATTCCCAAAGAGTATATACCTGGAGTTGAAAAGGGATTAGAGAGCATCAAGGAAAATGGCGTATTAGCTGGACATCCAACGATAGACTTTAAGGTTACTTTGATGGATGGCTCATACCATGAAGTTGACTCTAGTACCTTAGCTTTTGAAATTGCTGCTAAAACGGCTTTTCGTGAGGCTATACCAAAAGCTGGCCCATGTTTACTTGAGCCTATCATGAAGGTTGAGGTTGTAACTCCGGAAGCCTATATGGGCGATGTCATCGGCGATTTAAACAGCAGAAGAGGTCAAGTCCAGAGTATGGAAATGCGCGGTAACGCTCAGGTGATTAATGCAGTAGTGCCACTTGCTGAGATGTTTGGTTATGTCAATACGCTACGTTCTCTGTCTCAGGGAAGGGCGCAGTATTCAATGTTATTCTCACATTATGCTCCTGTGCCTCAGCACGTTGCCGACAGTCTCAAGAAAAAATAATAATTTATAGCAATAGTGTGTTTTTGCCGCTAATGCTATAAATTCATTTATTGTAATACGAGAAAGCATTAGTGTTAATTCAAAGACCAATGTAAATTAAAAATTAAAGTTTAACTAATTTTATCGAAAAATGTGGAAATTATTAGCGTCCTTATTGTTTTGTGTAATTAGTGTTTGTGAGCTAAGCGCAAAAGTTCTTAAGGCAAATTCCTCTACCGCGGCAGGGAAATTACCTATTCAATCGAGCATAATTTTTGATTGTAAATCTAAAAAAGTGCTCCACGCAAATAATAGCAAGGCTCTAGTTTATCCAGCTTCATTAACCAAGATGATGACAGCTTATCTTGCCTTTGAGTCGTTGAAAAAAGGCAAAAGCAAGATGAGTGACAAAGTTCTGGTATCTCATCATGCTGCAAACGCCAAGCCTTGTAAGCTTGGTTTGCAAGAGGGGCAGATCGTAACTTTCAAGGATGCTATTTTAGCAATGATTATAACTTCAGCCAACGATGCTGCAAGAGTTATTGCTGAAAAGACATCTGGTACAGAAAGTAAATTTGCCTTAGCTATGAACCAAAAGGCCAAGCAACTTGGCATGCATAAAAGTCATTTTCGTAATGCATCAGGATGGCACGATCCGATGCAAAAAACCACAGCAGAAGATCTGGTTAAGCTTGCCATGGCTTTAAAAAGGGATTTCCCAGAGTATTATCATTTATTTTCGCAAAATTCTTTTACCTTCAACGATAAGGTAT
Organism: Candidatus Phycorickettsia trachydisci; assembly: GCA_945875085.1. Classification (GTDB taxonomy): domain Bacteria; phylum Pseudomonadota; class Alphaproteobacteria; order Rickettsiales; family Rickettsiaceae; genus CAMCJU01. The sequence goes on along the minus strand of CAMCJU010000054.1, from coordinate 407 downwards.
ATAACGGACACAATAACGTAACTAAAAACTATGCTGGTGCTGATGGTCTGAAAACTGGTTATGTGGCGGCTTCTGGATATAATTTAGTAACTTCAGCAAAACGCGATGGCAAGCGATTAATAGGAGTTGTAATAGGGGGGCGAACATCAAAGGAGCGCGATCAAAAGATGGTATCCTTGATGGATCGTCATTTTAGCCGGAAGGTTTCCATAACAACAGAAGTTCAGCAAAACAAGTCGATCTCAAAGACTTTTAATAGCAAGCAGACGCAATCATAAATAAGTGATAGCTCCGCGCCTCGTCGCAAGGCCGGTGCAATATTTACCAAATGCAGCCGTAAAGCCCCTAGTTTTAACTATGGGGATATAAGGCTAAAACGTTATGGACTAAGAGATAGGATTATGCTA
>CAMCJU010000053.1 GCA_945875085.1 Candidatus Phycorickettsia trachydisci | reverse complement strand
GCTATGTCCCCCTTTTTGCGTGTGTTTCAAATTTTGAAGAATAACTTTTAAGAAAAATTCTTTTAGCAGTTCTTTTAGGGCAATTCTTTTGCAGAGCAATTGCTATTCTTAACTACGCACGTTTATTTATGTATTCTAGCAATTTTTGCGGCAAGAACCAAACGTTATTTTAATTTTTTGCAAGGAATTTGCAAGTCATTATGACTAAATGCTCCCTTCATGCTCCTTTTTAGGCCCCTTTAGAAATCCTTGTCTTAGTTAAAATCATGTTGCTTTAAAATGTTCTTCAAGTAGATAATGCTTGTCAAGACGGTAAGAATAGAGGCGCTCCACAACAGAATAACTCCTAGATTATCGCAAAAAGCAATGCTAGAGCCCTTCGAGGAGAGCAGCAGGGTATATATTGCTGCCATTTGCAAGAATGTTTTTACTTTCGCTAGCTTCGAGGCGCGGATGCTGAGCTTAATTTTAGCAAGAAATTCTCTAATGCCAGAGACCATAAACTCGCGCCCTACTATCAAAACACAAGGTATTTCAGGGGCCTTGTTAAATTTTACCAGCATAAGTAAGGTGCTTGCAACTAAGATTTTATCTGCTATCGGGTCTAGCATTACGCCCAAATTAGATTCTAAATTATACTTTCTGGCTAGATAGCCATCTAAAAAGTCTGTTATACTTGCAAGTAAGAATAATGAGCTGCTGACTCTATGAGTAAGCACCGTATCATCAAAATAAAAACTAGAAATTATTGCAGGAATTATTAATATCCGCAGTAAAGTTAGAAAGTTAGGTAAATTTTTATATTTTGACATAATCCTAACCAAAGCAATTCAATCAAGTTTTTATGAAAAAGACATTTTTAATACTATCGTTCATATTTGCCTTATTATATGCCATATTATACTTATTGCTCAATAAAAATCTTCAGCCTATTGAAATACTCTATGACAACAAGCCTTATAAAATTAAATCACAAAACTTACATATTGCAAAAAAAAACGCTCATAGTCTATCCATTTAAGACACTCTGCACAATGAAAAACACGTTATTCTCAGCGATGATATATTGCATAGCGCAGAAAATCCCGTGCAACTTAGTGATGTTGATTGTATAGATAACATCATAAACCAGTTAGTCGATAGTGCCGATTTAAAAGATTATAATGGCATCAAAATATTCCTTGTGAACAATAATGCCACTTCTGCTAATTTTTTGAACGTCTCAAAGCCTAAGGCTGGATCATATGTATTAGATCTTGGGCTGTATCAAACTGGCCAAAAAGCCATTAGCAGGTTTGAGAATTTAGGCAAATATTATCCGAAAGTCAAAGATTTCTCTTACAAAATTAATAAAATCCAGATTCAGGGCAATATCCTATATAACTTGCTATTATTTGATGCGACGGATTTTAAAACCGCTTTACAAATTTGTGATAAACTTGGAAAAGAAAAGCAAGAATGTTTAGTGATAGAATTGCCATATATTAGTTTTGCAAATTAAGAAATGTGCTCTGCGTTTTGTATCTTTTCCATATAGGCTTTGTTGAGATTCTTTATCCCATACATCCACACTATGCATATCATGATAAACAGAATCATTAAAAATGGCACAATATTGTCGTATTTAGCAGTAGGAAATATGGAAAAAATTAAAAATTGCATAATAGCGCCTGAGGACTTGCCAATTTTAGCTCCAACAATATCAACTGCGGCTTTGCCTTTAGTTTTTAATTCCTCCTCCAAGGGTATGTAGACCATTTCTTTAGAGGCATCGAAGAATGAATATTTAACACCTTTGCCAAGTATGTTTTGCAAGCCCCCGATCATAACAATGATTAGCGCGGGGGAGGCTAGCGTTAATCCATAGAGCAAGTGCTCTAAGTGGCTTTCTAGTAAGCAGGCAATAAAAAAGATGCAACCTACGCAAAGGATAGTAGCTGGCGTTGTTATCGCGCCCCAGAGCCAACCAAAATTTCTGATAATAGAACTGCCAATAAAAGAGCATATAATGGTAAACACTCCTGTCCACATCAGTACAGTGCCTTGGTAGTTGATGAATTTTTCTGTTGTGTGATAATATGCACGCGCCTTTGAAAGCCAAAGCCCTTCAATCAGATTTATTGACATTGAATAGCTTATAAGTAAGACGCAAGTGAGCCATAAGTATTTGGATTTTAAAATCACCTTAATGCTTTGCCTGACGCCAAGCTCGAGTTTATTGGACTTATTTTTGGGCTGAAAGTATCTAGGATTGTTGATGATCTTGCTTTCTATAAAGGAGTGCAACAGCAGGGAGCAGATTCCCGATATTGTTACTATAAATATCAGGGATTTGATCATTACCTCAGTATCATCTTTTATATTACTAAAGTAGCTAGAAAAAATATGATCACCAGACGAGAAATATACCACTATGCTGCCAGAAAATAATAGATTCGATTGACCAAACAGGCTAAAAAAAGAATAAAATCTTTTTGCCTCTTCGGTTTTAGTGATCTTGTTGGCAAGTTGCCAAAAAAGCAACGAAAAAATAACTAACGGCCAGAGCTCTCCCATAACGTAAAATGCCACAAAGGTCCATTGCCCCCAAATCTTTATGAACCATTGAAAATGAGGATGCTCTATAGCGTATTGCTCGACTAGTGCCGGGTCAGGGTGTAGCAGATCTTTATTAGGATACATCACGTATCCGAAGAAAAGAAAAAAACACAAGAATATAAGTAGAATGATTCTAAAGACCTTCTCGGTAGACATCTTGTTGCACATCAAAGAATAGGCAATTACTGTTAGCATTCCAGCTGGCATTTCGATCCATAGTTTGATAAAACTAATGACTTCCGGGGCAATCTTGGTCATCACCAGGCCATCTTTAATACTTCTTACGATGTTGTAGCCTAGCAAAATTAAAAACATCAGCAGCGACATCGGGATGAATTTTACCAATTCGCTCGATTTGATTGGCCATACGGTATGTCTGAATTTACTGCAGCGAATTTTCTCGAAAATATCCTTGATATTAGTAGTCTTAAAAAGCATAAAAAGAAAAACTGCGCTTATTTTTAGTTATTTGTTTAGGTGGGACGTGCAGCCTTTTAGTTAATTTTTGCAAGTCTATTTGCGTGCCTACCGCCTTCAAATTTAGTTAAAAAAAATTGCTTAATAATCTCTTGCGCAGTTTCCGGCGCGATGATTCTAGCTCCTAAGACTATTTCATTGGCATTGTTGTGTGCTCTTGCTTTGAAGGCCATAAACTCATTAACGCAAAGTGCAGCTCTAATATTTAAAAGCCTATTTGCAGCAATTGACATGCCTATACCGGTGCCGCATATTAAAATACCAAAATTGGCTCTTTCTTCAGCCAGTTGCTCGCAAACAATTTTTGCATAATCTGGATAGTCGCAAGGCTGACTGGCGCAATTAGTGCCACAGTCCAGAACTTTATATTTATATGCTGGCGATTTTAAAAGCTCAACTAGCTGAGACTTTAACTCAAATCCAGCGTGATCTGAGGCTATGGCTACTTTATATATCAAAACTCTTCTAAATTCTATCTAGTTAATGAAATTTTTGTTTAATCTTAGCCGCTTTACCTTTTAAGTCTCTTAAGTAGTATAGCTTTGCTCTTCTGACGATGCCTTTTGAGATCACCTCAATGCTTTTGACATTTGGGGCATAAATCATAAATGTACGCTCAACGCCTTCTTTGTAGCTAATTTTGCGCACTTTAAAGCAAGATGTCAGGCCTCTATTTCTTCTTGCAATAACGGTTCCTTGAAATGCCTGGATTCTCTCGGTGGCGCCTTCTTGGATTTTTACGCTTACTTTAACGGTGTCTCCTGGCTTAAAATCAGGTATTACTTTACCTTCGCATAGTCTTGCGATTTGGCGCTTTTGTAATTTATCTATAATTGGGTGCATAATTCTTTATCAATTTTTTTTGTTATTATATATTTCCCATAAGTCAGGTCTGCGATTTTTAGTTATTTCTTCGGCTTGCCTGGCTTTCCACTGAGTTATTTTTTGATGATGACCCGAAAGCAACACATCAGGCACGCTTAAATTTCTCCAAACAGCAGGTTTCGTATAAACAGGATATTCAAGTAACCCTTGCATAGTGCCTAGCATACTGAATGAATCTTGCTCTAGACTTTCTTTTGTCGCAACAACCCCATCTAAAAGACGAACGCAGGTCTCGACAAATACTAAAGCAGCCAGCTCGCCGCCAAAAAGAATAAAATCACCTATACTAATCTCTTGTATATTGTAGTATGTGATGAGCCTCTGGTCAATACCCTCGAATCTGCCGCAAATAATTATTATGTTAGTTTTGGTATTTATAATTTCTTTGGCAAGTTCTTGCTTTAAGACAAGTCCTTTGGGGGACATGTAGAAAATCTGCTGACAAGGCCCGTGTTCTTGCAGCGCAAAATCCAGCGCATCGCCTAAAACATCGGCTCGCATTACCATCCCAGCGCCTCCTCCGGCAGCAGAATCATCAACTTTCTTATGGCGGCTATGGCCAAAATCGCGAATATTTACCAAATTATACGACCAGAGGCCTTTTTGCAATGCCTTGCCGCTTAGCGAATAGCCAAGGGGGCCTGGAAACATTTCGGGAAAAATTGTTAAAAAAGTTACTTGCAATTTTTTTAAAAAGTATTTTATCTTGCTTGGATTATATCATAATTGGTGTTATTTTTTTCGCGTCATACCTCTAATTAGCCCAAAGAAGCTTCTTCTACCCTTTTGCTTCATGAAGTTTCGTTGCATCGCGCGTGGATCAATCAGAGCTTTCTGCTCACACGCTTCTGTTTTTAGTCCTTTTTCCCCCCTTATTGGCATATCAGGTTTGTGCGGATAAAGTTTACCATTCTGACCCACCAGTAGCAAAGTTTGCGAGTGAGCATTATTCTCCCTGATCAATTCATTGAGCCTCTCATTATGGTCGGTAAACGATGTATTTTTGCATTTATTTTTGATAGCTTTGATATTTTTTTCGAGCTTCTTTTGAGTTGGTGCATCTATTTTTCCCTTAGTATTGTTGTTTTTTAAATATTTCTCACACTCAGTAATTTGCAAAAGAGCCTCTTGCTTGTGTTCGAAATTAGGGTCCTGGTATTTTATAGCTGGCTTATCTTCGATTTTCTTAAGAAGCTGGTCAAGTTGTTCAGAAAGATTGCATGCAACATTATTATAAAAACCAGCTTCAGGCTCTGGTATATCTATCTTGCCTTTAAGATCGACTATAGTTGCTTTAGATTTATTTAAAGATTTGTGTTCACCTACTTTTTCACCTATCTTTTTTCCGTCAAGATGTAGATGCTCTACAATAGATTTTTCTGGATTTTTTTTATCAAAATACAAGGCTTTCAATAGATTTTTATTTAGATTTGTTTTATTATCCTGCAAAGCTTTCGATAGATCTTCAGAAGGTTTATTGTCTTTTTGCCAAAGATCCATATGCCCTAATTGCTCAGCAGCATATATGCAAAGATCTTTATCTTGATTCTTTAGCTCACCGTATTTTTCAGGATTTATTTTAAGGACCGCCTTGTTAAATTCCTTTAATCGATCTAGTATTCTTTTTGCCTCTTTGTATACTTCCTTGGGGTCTTTCTTCTTTTTTTCGCTCTGCTCCTTGCCTTCTTTTAATGCAGCTTCTGCATTATCTTTTTTAACGTTGTTTTGAAGCGCCTCTGCATTTTTGTATATTTCTTTCTGCATTTTGTCAAAAGCATCTTTATCAATAGGCAGGGTATATGTTTTGCCCTTGTGCTTGACGGTAAGAGGACTATCGCTCTTCGTCTGATCGACAATATACATATCTCCCGGTATGGTCATATTTATAAGCTTGCCATCATCGTTGTAATGAGCTGTAAAGTAGATAGGGGGCTTTGGAGGGTTGCCATCTTCGTCAAAAGGCACGAGCGCTAGGTCTAATTGGCTCGGCATATCTTTATCTAGGCTATTGAAATTACGACTTTTATAATTCTTTCCGCCTATTTTTACTTCTTTTATTTTGGATTCTAGCGTGACCGCTTGCTCACCCCCGTTTTTATCTGTGCATTTAAATTTATTGCTTTGGATATTGTTAAAATTTTTATCTTGATCAATTTTATTAGCGAATCTCTCTGCGCGCTTCTCATAATTTTGCCATTTATTATCTTTAAAGTTAGATTGAGCGTTGTTGTATTCAAATGCATTCTTCGCTGGAGTATTATTTGCCTCGTTTAAAGTGTTTTTGAG
>CAMCJU010000052.1 GCA_945875085.1 Candidatus Phycorickettsia trachydisci | reverse complement strand
TATAATGTCGTAATAGAAGATGATGTAGAAATTGGTAATAATTGCTTTATAGATTCCGGGTGCGTTATTAAATCAGGGGTCTTAATTGGCGATAATGTAAGGATAGGGGCTAATGCTTACATTAGTTACTCTATTATCAAGGATGATGTGGTAATTTTGCCAGGCGCTTGTTTAGGGCAAGATGGCTATGGTTTTGCCACGCATCAGGGCCAGCATCATAAAATTTTCCACGTAGGCAGAGTGCTTATTGAAAATGGCGTGGAGATTGGTACAAATACTACTATTGATAGAGGCTCGCTCAGTGATACCATCATTGCTCAAGGGTGCAAAATTGATAATTTGGTGCAAATAGGGCATAATGCAGAGTTGGGAAAGGGGTGCTTTATTGTAGCGCAAGTTGGCGTGGCGGGCAGCTCTAAAATCGGCAACTATTGCGCTTTAGGTGGTCAGGTTGGTATCGCGGGGCATTTGATTATTGCTGATCAGGTTAGGATTGCTTCTCAGTCTGGCGTGATGCACAACATCGAGAAGAGTAATTCTATGGTTGGGGGCACGCCAGCTGTGCCGATAAGACAGTGGCATAAACAGACAATATTATTAAAAAAATTAACTAATCGAAAATTAAAGGCATCTGACCATGACTCCTGTGATTGATATTCAGGAAATATTAGATATTCTGCCGCATCGTTATCCATTTTTATTGATCGATAGGGTCATAGAGATTGATCCTGGCAAAAGTATCCAGGCTGTAAAAAATGTAACATTTAATGAGCCATTTTTTATTGGTCATTTCCCACAAAGGCCAGTTATGCCAGGCGTGTTGATAATTGAAGCATTAGCGCAGGCCGCTGCAATACTTACTGCAAAAAGCACTCATATTCCTAGCAAAACAGCTCTGCCATACTTAGTAGGTATAGATGAGGCGCGCTTTCGTAAAGTAGTAGTCCCCGGTGACGTGCTAATGATTAGCGCAAATATTGTCCAAAGCAAAGCTGGCATCTGGATTCTTCAGGCTGTAGCCAAAGTACAGGGCGCTCTTGTGGCCCAGGCTAAGATTATGGCAACTCTGAAATAAAACTTGAATTTATGGACATTGGTATCATCGCGGGAAGGGGAGATTTGCCTATTTCATTAGCCTTACACGCCCGTAGCGTTGGCTTAGAGCCGCGCATAGCAATTATAGATGGCTTTGGCGATGCTGCGGATTTTCAAGATTTTACTGCCAAGGTATTTAAGATGGGCTTTGTTGGGAAAGTCTTGGAATTTTTCAAAAGTGCTGAGGTGAAAAATTTGGTGTTTGCTGGCAAGGTAGACAGGCCTTGTTGGTCTGATTTGCGCCTTGATGACATGGGCAGGATGTTACTATTTAATATTTTAAAAAACAAACTTCTCGGAGACGATAGCTTGATGAATATTATTGCAGACTTCGTCCAAGGACAAGGATTTGCGATAGTCGCTCCAGCAGATCTGATGAAATCTGATGAAATTAGCATGCATACCGATAGCTTCCCAACTCAGGAGGATCTGCTTGATATAGAGCTAGGCGCTAGAGCCGCTAAATTACTAGGTCAAGTTGACATAGGTCAGGCTGTTGTTGTGGAAAATAGGCATGTTCTTGCCGTTGAGGGGGCTGAAGGAACTGACGCTCTGATTACGCGCTGTAAAGATTTAAGGACTATCCACGGTCCTTCGGCTATTTTAGTCAAGGCATTAAAGCCAATACAGAGTATTAAGCTCGATCCGCCAGCTGTAGGCCCTGATACTATCATAAATCTTGAGCGTTGTGGTTTTAAAGGGCTTGCTCTAGAAAAAGGGGGCGTTATCATTATAGATCGTCTAAAAGTGCTAAGTTTGGCTAATCAATTTAAGATTTTTATTTATGAATACAGCGCTAAGGTATGATGGATGGCTCAATGTTTATAAGCCCTTAAATATTACTTCTGCCGGAGTTGTTGCAAGAGTTAAAAAAGTATTAGGCAAAGACGTCAAAGTAGGGCATTGTGGCACTCTTGACCCTGGGGCTACTGGCATTTTGCCTATCGCTATAGGTCAGGCAACTAAGCTAAGTGATTATTTGCTCGATAGTAGGAAAAGATACATATTTACTATCAAGTTTGGCGCTAGTACCACTACGGGAGATGCTGATGGGGATGTTCTGCAGACTTGCCAGTTTGTGCCAGATTGTAAAGAAAGTTTGGAAGAAGTTGCTTTGATGTTTTTGGGCAAACAGCAGCAACTAACCCCTAAATATGCCGCCACCAAGATTAATGGCCAGCCATTTTATAAGATGGCAAGAAAGGGGCTTGATGTGCCAGAGCGTATTCGCGATATTGAGATCTTTTCCTTAAAGCTACTTCATGATGATTTGCAAAATGCCTCTGCTACGTACGAAGCTTCTTGCTCAAAAGGTACCTATATAAGGCAACTTGCCTTAGATATGGCAATTAGTTTGAAAAGCCTTGGTTTTGTGATACAATTGGAGCGTGTGTCAGTTTAAATGTTTTCTGTCGCAAATAGTATTCCTATAGAGGATATTTCTATAAACGATGTATCTTGCGACGGTTTGCTAGAGTTGACGAGAGAAATGGCGAGAGAAATGGCAATAGATAAAATTAAAAACAATCTATTCCCCATTGAATATATACTGGACGACATCCCGGTTGTTGATATAAACATCAATGAAGCCACAAATGTCAAGCACGGAAAAACGCTACTGATATCGCAGAACGATCTAAGCTTACTGTGGCTGCGCTCTGAAGGGCGTTTAGTCAGTATAGGTAGATTATCGAGCAATGTATATAATATTTTTTGTAATTTTAATTTAGAGTAATGTAGAGATGTCGATTATACAAGAGCGCAAAAAGGAATTGATCGCTGAATTTGCTGCAAATTCAAATGATACTGGTTGCGTAGAAGTGCAGTGTAGTATCATAAAAGAAAGAATCACTAATCTGACCAAGCATTTACAAACTCACAAGAAGGATTATTCATCCGAGCGTGGGCTTTTGAAGCTTGTTGGACAGCTTAGGAGATTGCTAAGTTACTTAAAAAGAATGGATATTGAAAGATATAAAAGTTTGATCAATAGACTTAGTCTGAAAGATAAGTATTGATAAGTATAAAATTTTAATCAATAAACATGATCTTTTTAGAAAATAAACTCTAGTCATGTGTGTGAATGGTAATATTGAAATAGAAGCATGCTTACGTAATCTTGGTAATTTGCAAGATTTGAGGCATTATTTGCGGCATTTCTTGCTTTTTATTTAAGTTAATCGTTATTCTCTTTCTAAGCTTGGCGCGAAATAAAGACTGCCCTTCTTAAAAAATCCTTGTCTTTGAAGAAGATAATTTCTTTTAAGGATGAGTGGTCTATTTTATAGCAGCGCTATAGGGAGCTGACCTATATATATTATATAGTTGGCAGTCTTAAATCTAGTGGCCATCATATCGTGGCCATCATATCTATTAGCTCCAGAAGCTTGGGGATCGTTAGTCTTGCAAATTACTTACATAAGCCTGCGCTCATCTTAAAATAAAACATATTCATAAGCTGATAAATTTTCTATAGGCTTGTTTATTATATTTAGTGTAGAAAAAATGTTTACAGAAATCATTAAAGAAACACATTGGTCTGGCGAAAAGCTAGTTTTTAAGACTGGCAAAATTGCTAGGCAAACAGATGCTTCAGTGCTAGTAGAGTTTGGAGAAACTCAAGTGCTATGTGCAGTATCTGCTACCTCCAAAGCCAAGGAAGATATTGATTTTTTCCCGCTTTCTGTACATTACAGGGAGATGGCTTATGCAGCCGGCAGGATACCTGGGGGCTTTGTCAAAAGTGAGGGAAAGCCTTCTGATAGAGAGGTCTTGGTTGCCAGGCTCATAGACAGAGCGATTAGACCTTGTTTTCCTGAAGGTTTTTTCAACGAGGTGCAAATTATCTGCACAGTCCTCTCGAGCGATCCAAATTGCAGCGCAGATGTCGTTGCTATGCTTGGCTCTTATGCTGCTATTGCTATTTCTGGCTTGCCTTTTTTAGATGATTTGGCAGCAACTAGAGTTGGTTTTATAGACAATAAATTCGTGCTGAACCCAGGTTATGACAAGCTTAAAAATAGTAGTTTAGATTTGGTAGTTGCCGGCACGAGCTCTTCAATAATGATGGTAGAGTCAGAAAGCAGCGCTCAGCCCTTCGAGCTGATGTTAGAGGCTATTAAGTTCGCCCATGAGGCAATCTTGCCGGTATTGGAGCTAATTAAGGAATTTAAGCTTGCAGTAAATAAGACCCCCCTGCTAGTGGAATCGAAAAACATCTCTTTAATTGAAAATCAGATAAGTCAAAGCTTCGACTTACAAATCCGCCATGCTTTTGCTATGGAGGGTAAGAAGGCTCAGCAAGCATTGCTGGATCAAATATATGCACAAGTTTGTATAGATTTAAAGCAAAGCCATAGTGCAAAGTTATTATATTTGGCTTTTAAAAAAGCTAGTGCTAAGGTTCTTAGGTCTTTGATTTTGGATGGTAAGAGAATAGATGGCAGAGGCTTGAATGAAATAAGGCCAATAAATTGCCAGGTTGGCTTGTTGGCAAGGCCTCACGGCTCAGCGCTATTTACTCGGGGAGAAACGCAAGTTTTAGCAGCAATAACACTAGGTGGCGCTGAGGATGAGCAAGTGGTAGAATCCTTGGATCAAGAAGTCAGAGAGCGCTTTTTCTTGCAATATCTTTTCCCCCCATATTCAGTAAATGAAACTATGCCGCCAAAGGCTCCTAGTAGGAGAGAGGTGGGGCATGGCAAGCTTGCTTTAAGGGCTATCAGGGCAGTTCTGCCAAGTAAGGAAGATTTTCCTTATACAATTCGCAGCGTAGCAGAGGTCATGAGTTGTGATGGCTCAACATCTATGGGGGCTGTTTGTAGTAGCATTTTGGCTATGATGGATGCCGGGGTGCCAATTAAGGCTCCTGTTGCTGGTATTGCAATGGGCCTTGTTAAAGAGGGCGGGTCTCATGCCATACTTTCCGACATCATGGCAGCAGAGGATTTTCTAGGTGATATGGATCTGAAAGTTGCCGGCACGAAAGATGGTATTACTGCCTTGCAGATGGATATCAAAACAGGCGGTATTACAGCCGAAATAATGCATCAAGCTTTGCAGCAAGCTCATCAGGGCATTGTTAGTATTTTAGCAAATATGCAAATGGCTATTTCAGCCCCTAGGGCTGAGCTGAGCCAGTATGCGCCTATTATCAAAAACATAAAAATCAAAAAAGAAAAAATCAAAGAGCTAATTGGTCCTGGTGGTAAGATAATTAAAGAAATTTGTGAAACTACTAAAACTAAAATTGATATATCGGAAAATGGTAATGTTCAGATCATTGGCATAGGGGCTAGTTCAGTAGAAATGGCGATAGAGAAAATATTATCGGTAGGGACTGAGCCAGAAGTTGGAATGATTTACGAAGCCAGTGTAATTAAAATAATCGAGATAGGCGTTATAGTTAAGTTTTTTGGTAACAGAGAAAGCTTGATTCACGTCAGCGATATTTTCATCACTAAAGGACAGGATATCAATTCTTACTTTAAGTTAGGGGATAAGTTGCAAGTCAAGTTTACCGGTTATGATAGTAAAAAACGCTGCAGAGTAACAATGAGGATAGAGGGTAGCGAGAAGGCCAAGGAGGATAAAGAGCCAGAGCAAGAGCTTGTCTCGGAAAGGACGTATTTTAGTTAGTTAATGCCAAATATTATCCATAGCCCTGAGCTTGCCGCAGCTTTAATTAACCAAGGCTTTGTTGTTGCATTTCCTACGGAAACGGTTTATGGTCTTGGCGCTGCTGCGGATAATCAAATTGCGTGCGCTAAGATATATGCCTTAAAGGGAAGGCCTGCGTTTAATCCGCTTATTGTGCATGTAGGGAGCATCTTGCAAGCGCAATCTCTTGGATATTTCAATGAGCCTGCTTTGCTATTGGCGCAAAAATTTTGGCCCGGTCCCTTGACCTTGGTTGTTAAAAGGCGCCTTGATAGTAATATTGCCTTGTGCGTTACGGCGGGCTTAGAGACAATCGCAATCAGGATGCCTGCTCATCCATGCGCATTAGAGCTGCTACGCATATCTGGAAAGGCAATAGCTGCTCCTAGCGCAAATATTTCAAATTATATTACCGCAACCTCTTATCTTCATGTGCAAGACGATTTTAGTCATACAGATTTATATATCCTTGCTTCTTCAGATCTTCAAGCCTGCGCTCTTGAATCGACTATCATAGATACCACTACTACGCCTTTGCAGATTCTACGGCATGGCGTTATTTTGCCGCAAGATTTGCAAGAGA
>CAMCJU010000051.1 GCA_945875085.1 Candidatus Phycorickettsia trachydisci | reverse complement strand
TATAGTGTTACGGGTCGCAAGAAGCCCCCACTAGAACAGCTTGCTGTTTAGTTGCGGGAGTATGTCACCACTTACGATAAATTAAAGTTAAAAATATATATCCGTCTTTTTTAGATGCATCTTTAATAATAACTTAGTCGCAAATAGATCCAAGGCATTGCGCAAATAATCATTTAATAAAGTATATTACTGCGCATCAACCTGCGCTTTTCATGTTTGTTTAGCTATATCTATAGGCCCTTGCCTCATGGAAAACTCCAGGCTCGTCAGTTTGGATTGCTTCAATTTTAATGCCGCAGCTAGTAAGCTTGCCAATGAGGTTTTCATATCCCCGGCTTAGCTGCTTAGCATTGTTGATTATTGTTATTCCATGCGCGCTAAGCCCTGCCAGCACAAGGCAAACCGACGCCCGAAGGTCAGATGCATAAACCCTAGAGCCTATTAATTTTGGCACGCCAATGATGGTAGCTAGGTGATCCTTGATAGTGATGTTAGCTCCCATCTTGTTAAGCTGTGCAACATGAGAAAAGCGGTTATCGTATATATTTTCAGATATGTAAGAGGTGCCATTTGCCAAACACATCAGGCTCATGAATTGCGCTTGCAGGTCAGTAACAAAACCGGGAAAAGGCTGCGTGTCAATAGTTAAGCCATCAAAAGTCCCGCCAGATTCCAGCGCGATGCTATCTTGAAAAAAGCTTAGCTTATTGCCAGCAAGCTCAAGCTTATCGCACAAAGCCTGAAGCATCTCTTTATTAATTCCATTAATTTTCACGGCCCCTTTAGTAATTGCCGCCATAATTAGATAGGTTCCCGCCTCTATTCTATCGGGAATGACCCGGTGAGTTGTGCCTGTTAATTCTTTTGGGCCATAAATTGTTAATTCTCGCGTACCAATGCCGCCTATTTGCGCCCCCATTTTGACTAAACAATGGCACATATCTGTGATTTCTGGCTCTATGGCGCAATTGGTAAAATTCGATACCCCTTGGGCTAGAATGGCCGCCAGTATTGCGTTAATCGTAGCGCCAACAGAAATTTTGTCAAAATTAAAATCAGCTGCTTTTAGCTTGCCGTTTATACTTGCGTGAATATATCCATCTTCATAATTAAATCTTGCCCCCATTTTTTCAAGTAAAGAGGTGTGCAGATCGATATGCCTTGCACCCGTTGCTGATAAATTACATCCTCCAGGCAGTGCTATGTTGGCGCGTCCAAACTTTACTAGTATCGGGGCTAGAGTCCAAATTGAGGCTCTCATTTTGCATGCAATGTTACTTGGGGCATTAAAATTATTAATATGCCGGCAGTTAATATCAATGATTCTGTTTTTTTTATCAAGCTGCACATCTGCTCCGTAGTTTTCCAGCAGCTCGATCATTGTCAGCATGTCGGTTAAAATCGGCACATTTGACAGGCGTAAATTGCCTTGCGTTAGCAAAGCGCATACCATCAATGGCAGGACGCCATTTTTAGCGCCGTTAATCTCTAGCTGGCCAAATAGGCTTTGAGGCCCCTTAATTATCAATGCATCCATAAATATTGACTTTTGCTCCAGTATGATGTATTATTTATATATAGAAGAACACGATAGTTTGATATTTAAGTTTGATATTTCTCGCCTTAAAGTGTTCCACTTAAAATTTTTTTTATCTCAAGTTTTCAAGTTTTTATCTAGATAAAATTGTGAATTTTCCTAAAAATCAGGCTTTGTTGCCTTCAGTACAAGAATTTCTTTTACTTTATAACATAAAATCCATAAAATTCCTAATATATTAAAGAGTGTTGATTTGAATGAATAAATTAAACTGCGCCTACATTTCTGGGTATTTGATAATTTTGCTCAATTGTTTGCTTTGTTATTGCGGTGGTAGTAATTCGCAGTTTCATGCAGATGAATCTACAAAATATCAAGGACATTATAAAGTAGGCAAGCCATATCAGATTAAATCTGTTACTTATTATCCACAGCCCACGCCTAAGCTTAAATCTACAGAAGTTGGCATAGCTTCTTGGTATGGAAAGAATGATCATAAAAAGAAAACCGCCAATGGCGATACGTTTAATAAATATTTACTTACCGCAGCTCACCCCAAGCTGCCTATGCCATCTATCATTAAGGTTACTAATCTTGCTAATAATAAGTCCTTAATCCTTATGGTAAATGACAGAGGTCCGTTTTATAGAAATAGAGTGCTCGATGTATCTGAGGCGGCAGCAGAAAAGCTTAACTTTAAAGATAAAGGCCATACCAAGGTCAAGCTGGAGTATTTACACGATGAGAGCCAAGAGTTGCTTACAAGGCTAAAATTGAGAAAAAAAGAAGGCTCGAGATCTAAATCCTTAGCTTTGCGTTGCTCTGCCAGCTGTTATGTCGAGATGCTAAATGCAAAACACAATCTTTTGCCGCTGCCTGCTGATCGTATGCTTGGGTAGTAGAGGTTTTCTTACTTGACCAGAGCATTCAAACAACTACTTTTTAGAGATATATGATGGTAAAAATACAAGTCATGACTTTCTTAAAATAAATAAATTAGATACAGCTATTGATGGAGCTTTGCAGAAATTAAGGAAGTGTAGTATGCTTATAGCTTAGATATTGCTGAAAAATGATTGCATGTTAGATATATTAAAAAAAATTACCAAACACACTGATGTAGCTCTGGCTATTGGAGTAATAGGCATCCTTATGGTGCTGATATTTCCAGTGCCAAAAGTTTTGTTGGATATTTTACTGGCGTTTTCGATAACGACATCAATTCTTATTTTGATGACCACATTGTTTATTGAAAAGCCATTGGAGCTTAGCGTATTTCCAACAATACTGCTTGTCACGACGATGATTCGCCTTTCCTTGAATATTGCATCGACTCGCCTTATTCTCGGCGAAGGTCACAAGGGAACTAGCGCTGCTGGCAACGTCATTGAGGCATTTGGTCACTTTGTGATGCAAAACAATGTGGTAATAGGAATTATAGTATTTATGATTCTGACAATTATTAACTTTATTGTTATTACCAAAGGATCTGGCAGGATAGCTGAAGTGGCAGCAAGATTTAGCTTAGATTCTATGCCTGGTAAGCAGATGGCAATTGATGCAGATCTTTCCTCTGGGCTTATTAATGAAGAGGATGCCAGGTCTAGGCGTAAAGTTTTAGAAGATGAAAGCAGCTTTTATGGTGCTATGGATGGCGCAAACAAGTTTGTTCGGGGCGATGCAATTGCCGGCCTTATAATTACTTTTATTAACCTTGTTGGTGGAATTATAATAGGAATATTGCAGCGTGACTTAACTTTCGACAAAGCTGTTCAGACCTATAGTATGCTGACCATTGGTGACGGGTTAGTTAGTCAGATTCCTTCATTGATAGTATCGTTATCTGCAGGTTTGCTGGTAACTAAATCTGGCTCAATAGGATCTGCAGATCGAGCTCTTTTTGGCCAGCTAGGCCAATATCCCAAGGCATTATGGCTCAGCGCGTTTGTAACAAGCTTGATGTCGCTGGTGCCCGGCTTGCCCTTTACGCCATTTGCGATTTTAGCAGTTATGTCTGCTGGTATGGCGTATCTTTTAGAGAAAAAACAAGAAGCTGATGCTAAACAAGCCAAGACAAGCAAAGCTCTGGAAGAACAGCAAAAAGCTATGCCTCAAGACACATTGGCTAGAGGCTTGGCTATAGATCCTATTATTGTCGAGCTGGGCTATGGCTTGCTGCCATTAGTAAGTACGACAAGAGGCCCTAGAATTATTGACCAAATTAAGTCTTTGCGCAAACAAATGATTAAAGACTACGGCTTTGTAATTCCATCAGTTAAAATCAACGATAATATTCATCTTGAGCAAAGTAGTTATCAAATTAAGATCAAAGAAATTGTCGCTTCCAAGGCTGATATTTTTATTAATAAAATTCTTGTGCTAAATCCATCAGGAGGGGAGATTAATCTTCCGGGCGACAAAGTCAAGGAGCCAACCTTTGGACTAGATGCAAAATGGGTCGATGAGAGTCATCGCGAGGAAGCTAATTTTTACAATTATACCGTAATTGACCCATCTGCTGTCTTAATTACTAACCTGACTGAGGTTATCAGGGAAAATATTACAGAATTGCTGTCTTATGGCGAAACACAAAAATTACTCGATGAAATAGGCGATGAGCATAAAAAGTTATTAAAAGAGCTTGTTCCAGATAAAGTAACAGTAGGCTTGATTCAAAAAGTGCTCCATAGCTTGCTAGAAGAAATGATTTCCATAAGGGACCTACCTAGTATATTAGAGGGTATATATAGCGCTATAGAAAGTAGCAAAAGCCTTGCCGATATTGTTGAGATCGTCAGGCAAAAACTCTCCAGGCAAATTTCAAATAATTTGGTAAACAATGAAGGTTTTATTCCAGCTGTTTACTTGTCATATGAATGGGAGAAGGCTTTTAGCGAATGTTTAATCACCGTCGGGCAAGATCAGCAGCTGTCGATGCCGCCATCTAGGGTAGATGACTTTATCAATAGATTTGATAAAGTCTATGGCGAACAAGGCAAGATAGGCCGTATACCGGTTTTAATAACAACTAGCAAGGTAAGACCTTTTGTTAGAGCGATAATTGCCAAGTTTAGACCGGGGATATCAGTAATATCGCAAGATGAGCTATATAAGAAAGTTACCGTGCAAACATTTAATCTTGTTTGATCTTAAAGCTAACTATTTTTAGAAAATCTTCAATAGTTAATTTTCTAGGTATCTCAGAGCATGGTATGCCTATTGTAAGAAAATCTTGACTAGATAAAAATGCTTTTAGAGATGTTTTTATAGCTTTCCTCTTAAGCGAAAAAGCTGCTCGCAAAATCTCTTGTAATAAATTAAATTCTTCTAAATTGACAGTTTTGGTAAAAGGAGTGATTTGCAGTATTGAGGAAGTAACTTTGGGCTGAGGTAAAAAAGCTTCTTTGGGCACGTCAAAACTTTTCTCTGTCTTTGCTAAGAATTGACATAAAATACTCAAGCGTCCGTAGTCCTTATCTCCAACAGGCGCGCAAACTCTGTCGGCGACTTCTTTTTGCATCATCAGGGTCAAGTGATAAATTTGCTCTCTTTCATTGCACAGCCAATTCTTTAATAACTTCGTGCCAATATTAAACGGCAAGTTCGAAATAATAACTACCTTTTCATCGCTCAGGCTACTTAGACTAACGTACAAAGCATCGCCTTGAATTAATGTTACTTGAGTATTGTTAGCGTGCAATAAGCGCAAACGAGCCGCCAAATCGCGATCCTTTTCAATGAGAAATAAATGCTTAGGATTTTTAGCCAATATTTCCGATGTTAAGGCGCCATAACCAGGGCCAATCTCGACAACAACTTTCTCATGAATCGCAATGGAGGAATTGATTATAGAGCTGCAAACATTTCTGTCGCATAAAAAATGCTGCCCCAAGGACTTTTTGGCTTTTATTATAGACATAAAATATTTACGCTGCAGTAAGGAAATCTTTATGTATCAGCTTAATGCCGTGCTCTTTAAAGCCAATCTCATATTTTGCATCATCAACTACCTTAATAATTAAGCCATATCCAAAAACTTTGTGATTTATTCTAGATCCTGGTAGTAAACTTGCGCTATATTGCATTTTTGGATAACTCTCTTTAATCATAAGGTTAGGGGTAATTTCTGCAATAAATCTTGAAGGATCTTGAGGTATATAGTAATTTTCGCGCGTTTTTGCATAAGTGCTATAGCTGATATATAAAGCGTTTTTTGCCCTGGTAATGCCAACATATGCTATGCGTCTTTCTTCTTCCAGAGTTAAAGGATTAGTCTGGCTTAAAGCTTTTGGGCTGGGCAGAACGCCTTCAGACCAATTTGGCAGAAAGACAGTATCAAATTCCAAGCCTTTTGCCGCGTGCACGGTCATGATTCTAACTGCATTTTTTTGCTCATCTTCTTTGCTTTCCTTGTTATTTACCAAAGATATATAGCTGAGAAATTCATCGATACTTGAGTGATCTGAGATTGCTTTAAGTAGCTCTTTTATGTTATCAATTTTTTGATGTTCAAAAATATTCTTATTTAGCATCGAGGTGTATCCAGATTCATCTAAGACTTTTTGGACCGCTGCTGATGGGGCAAGGCTTTGAAAGTCTTTTTGCCATTTGATTAAATAATCGATGAAAGATGTTAATTCAGCGCTTACCTTTTTGCTAAATTTTCCTTGCTGCAATAAATCCTTGATACTGGCAAATAAAGACAAATTATTATCGATAGCATGTTGCCTAATGCTAGAGGCAGTAACTTGTCCTATAGAGCGCTTAGGAGTATTGATGATTCTTTCTAATGCAACGTCATCATG
>CAMCJU010000050.1 GCA_945875085.1 Candidatus Phycorickettsia trachydisci | reverse complement strand
GTTGCCAGAAAATTTCACAGTACTACCTTCTTGTATTCCAACTAAATTGTCTGAGCTAATTTGCAAAACTTCGTCTGAGGCAACTTTAGTAGCGTAAATGTTACCAACAAAGCTAAAAGCCATTAAAATGAATATCTGCCTTAACGTTACCATGACACTTGAAGCCTTTTGAATCGTTGTATATTATGCAGCTGTCGCTATTGATTTTTGAGTCTATATGTCTCAATTCAATTGCTTTAGCCTTGATAGTTGAGCTATCTAAATCCATCTCTAGTGTATCAGAATTTATCAAATACTTATCTCCCGATACGCTAACTTTATCGCTCAGGAAAATAGATTTAGCTGTATTGTCAAAAAAACCACGATTTGCAACAATTTTGATCGGCTTAAAATGTGCCTCCTGATAGGCTACATCAATTTCCTTAAGGGTAAATTGGTTACCAGAGACTTGAGATACATCTGATGATTTGATAACGTAATTAGCGTCTTTTTTATCGCTTCTGCCCCTTAACACGAGTCCTTTTATCTCTACGCTGTTTTGCTGCTGCGGGTTGGAAGTATTTGCAACAGGGGCTTGATTTTTAGCATTCTTTGAGGTGCTAAAATCTTGTTTAGTAATATTAATAATTTTAAATATGGCGTATGATATTAAAATTAACCATAATATTTTGCGCATTTATGCCGCTTTGACCCTTAAAAGATCATGTATATGGACTATACCGAGTAGTTTTTGATTGTTGCTGACTAAGACATTAGTTATATTTTTAACGCTCATAATTTGCAGCGCTTCATAAATCAAAACATCAGGAGCAAGGACTTTTGGATCTTTTGACATTATATCTTTTGCTCTAAAGCTTAGCATGTTTTTGTCAATATGGCGCCTTAAATCTCCATCAGTGATAATGCCTATTAATTTATCATCATCAACAATAGCGCAGCATCCTAGGCTTTTTTGCGTCATAATGATCAAAACCTCAGGCATGAGAGTCTCTAGACCTGCTATCGGCATCTTATCTCCCGTGTGCATAACATCTGATATAGCCTTTAGACTGGCTCCAATAGCCCCCGCGGGATGTAGGGATTTATATAATTCTCGAGTCATCCCTCTTGCTTGATGAGTAGCGATCATCATGGCATCGCCTAAAGCAAGCATCATGGTGCATGATGTAGATGGGGCGCCTATATTTGACGCTTCTGGCATATTAGGTATTAGCATTAACTCATCGCTATACTTGGCCAAATTTGATTCAGGATTCATGGTTATTGCAATGATTGGCACGTTGAATCTTTTGCAATAATTAATAATGTCAGATATTTCTTTAGTTTCTCCTGAATTTGAAAGTAAAACCACCAAATCATTTTGAGTGATCATGCCAAGATCGCCATGACTAGCTTCGGCTGGATGGATGAAAAAAGCAGGTGTGCCCGTTGAGGAAAAACTTGCTGCTATCTTATGGGCTATATAGCCGCTTTTGCCCATGCCAGACAAAATTACCCTGCCTTTTAAATTAAGAATTTGCTGGATAATTTTTGCAAAATTGCTAGGTAGATTTTCTGCTAATTTGCCCAAGGCATCTGCTTCTTGAAGAATTACGTTACGGCCAAAATTTATCATAAATGCTTCTAGTGTGCAAAAATATCAATCTCACTCCAGCCTTTGATGTCAAGTTCGACTCTTGTGGGCAGGAAGTCAAATAACTGTTTAGCTAAATCAAATCTATCTTCGTCTTTAAGCATAGTAGATAAAACATCTTTTAATTTATGTAAGTAAATAACATCTGAGGCGGCATACTCTTCTTGATCTTTGCTCAAGCTCAAGCTCCCCCAGTAGGATGATTGTTGTTGTTTGGAGATGCTTACTCCTAAAAGCTCCCTGCACAAATCTTTTAAGCCGTGATATTCAGAGTATGTTCTGATTATTTTTGAAGCTATTTTCGTGCAAAATATATTGGCTATTTTGGCATCTAAATAATGCGAAATAACGGCCATATCAAATCTTGCATAATGAAAAATCTTAACAACTTGGGCGTTAGTTAATAATTTTTTCAAATTCGGCGCTTGATAATTTTTGCCATCAAATTTAACTAAATAGCTATCATGCGCGCCGTTATTTATCTGTATTAGGCATAGCCTATCTCGGCGCAAATTTAGCCCCATTGTTTCTGTGTCTATGGCTAAATCGCCATCAAGCCTAAGATCTCCTGGTAAATCGTTCTTAAAGACGTGAATCATAATTTTATACTTGTTTTATTTACATAGTAAACTATTATACTCCATTTCTACATGCATTTTAACTCCTTTCCAGCTTTTCAGCTCTATTTCTATAATATTTTGCCCTTCTTTTAACTTTGCTGCCAAGTTAAGATTAAGGGCGATTAGATCTGGGATAGATGGAGTTACGCTCTTTGCGATATTTGTGATACTTGAGGGTATTAATTGCTCAAGTATTTTTAAGGGGTTATCTTTGTTGATTTGCTCGCCACCAACTTTAATTATCATATCATCGGTGTAAACAACACTTTTAAATATTACGCTTGAGAGAGATGTAAGCATGTATTGCAGATGAAGCTTGATTGTAAATTTATTTGTTATCATATCTTCAGACATAATACTGGTCAAGACGTCGGCAACTGTAAAGCCAAATTTTATCTTGTTATCACACTTGTTCTTAGGGCATGCGCCATTTGTAATAAAACTTGGATTATCGTTGCTGTGGCCATTTTTAGTAGCGCTCATCACTAGATTGTACATGCCGCAAGTGGCTCTGCGGCAGCTAGCAAACTCCTTGAGGTCAATGGAGTCGTATTTTGATGCTCCGTCAAGAAAGAATATACATTGTCTGCCCATTTTATTAGGATCTTGAGCTAGATATCCTTCGTTGCACTTTCCTTGTATCCAATCTTGCCCAGGTTCTGCTTCAGGCCATGAAGCTTTTCTCGCCACATCTTTGATAGCAGGACATTTTGGGGCAGTAGGCACAGGGATGCAATTGTTGCGATTTTCATTACCAACTTTGCTTCTTACCCCTTGCTCTGGCCTAAGTTTGTTATTTAAGTTATTTTGTTGATAACAATAGTAATTTGCTATGCTAGATTCTTTAGGTTGGCTTTTCGTAACGTTGCCTTCTGCATCTGTAACTATATTGACTTTTGTTTCTATACCGTCTTTTATTGTTGTGATGTCCTGGCTTTGCACTGTAGTTGAGGCCAAGGTTGTTGGATTTGTGATCGTAGTAATCGTTGTGGCAGTTGTAACATTTCCTTGCGTCAGTAGAGTTTTTTCAACTTTAGTTATAGTGCCGTCAATAGGGCTTACTACTGTCTTATACTCTGAGCCTTTCGCGCTATCTTTAACTTCTAAAGAAGAGGTGTGTTTGCCGGTGGAAGGGTCAAATATCAGTATTTTGTTGCTCGATATTTTTGTATCTAGATCTGTAGTAATGTGATTTATATTGACCAGGCCAGTGTCAATATCAATAAATGCTTCTATGACTACTTTTTCTTTAGCTGAATCTGTAAGTGATATTTTCAAGGTGTCAGGATCAGATTTTATAACTTTTGTGTCATTAGTTACGCTGATAACGCCCTTATTATTAGATATTTTGCCTTTATTATTAGGTATCAATGGAGGGTTTTTGCCTTTAGGAATGTTTATCGCATCGCTACTGGAAGCTATTGAGTTTTCTGTATCAATTGTCGTGGTGGTGGCCATTTGATCTATTTTATTGGCGTTGGTGACAATATTTATGATCGTAACATTGTTATTAATATTATTGAAATTAACAGATGTTTTTGCAACCAATATGAGCTTTGCATCATCTTTAGAGGAGGTTTTGGTGTATATCAGATTCCCAGCAGGATCAATGGTAATATTTAAGTTGATGTTATTGCCAGATTCAAGAAAACTGCGATTGCTAATAGCAGCGCTAGAGGTTTTGTTGCTAACTACATCGCTTGATAAATATGAATTGATGTTGATAGCAGGTGAGCACGTAGAGTCTACTAAATTAAATTTACGCACGCATTTAGTTACTTTAGAATTTGCATTACAATCTGGCAAACATGGTGATATTTGCGCATACTGTTTCTTAGATTTTATTTTATTTTTCAAACAATTAGTCCCATCAGCATCTTCGGGGTTGTAGTATCCATCTTGGCCAAATGGTGGAGTAATACGATCTTCGGGTTTTGTGCTGACTCCTATATAGATTGTCCTGCCATCGCTATTGGTAACAATTTTATTATCTTTATCAAGCATAGGGATTTTTTTAGCGCTAACGCACTGAGTCACGTCATTTGGACATTGATGTTCTTGAGAGGGCTTGATGCATATTTGCGTCCCTCCACGCACATAATTTCCCATTATATATTCCAGGCCAGATAGGTATTTGGCGCAAGTGTCCATTGAGCATTTAGGGCTGGGAACTTTGTTATTTTTATAATTTCCAAATAATGAATTGTGTACAATTATATTATCAGCAGTCTTCAGGGCGTGAATATCATTGTTGCTAGAGAAATAAAATGGGTTTACGCTATTTTGATCATCGGTAACATACCCGTCAAACATTATTCCTGCTATGACAGTAGAAGTAGTATTTTCTCCTTGATAGTCTTGTCTAAAAGGAGTGGTTCTCATTTCTGATGACACGCTATATGTAGCATTATTTTGCCCTTTTGCAGTCAGGTTAATTTTAATGCAAGGCGACATATGCGTTGAAGTGCTGCATTCCGAGACATTTTGCAATGGGGCTGGGGCTCTTGGAACACACGATATTTTGTCTGCCAAGCTGTTGTCGGCAAAATAGGCGCATATCTGCTCTGGTGTATCGTCGTTGCTAATTCGAGCATATAATCTGGTTTGAATTTTTTTATCTTTTTCAAGATTAGAGCCATACCCTAGGCTAATAATACTACTGCTAGCAGATTTATTATTTAGATTATCTCCTGAGTAGTTAGCGATAAAGTCGTCGCTAAAATCCCCAAGGTCAACGCCCCAAATTTGCTGACAAAATTGCTTTGAGCCCATACCGCTAGGTACTGTGTAGCTGTCTACATCACTGCAGCTTGGTAAATCTATATATGAGTAATTATCAATACTAACTGCGCTATTGTCTTTTTGGGTTTTTGTTTCATACAAGATGCGATAATATTTTTCAGGCTTTATCTTAAGGCCAGATGCAGAAAGAAGTGTTAGTGCTGAGCCTGATATTAAATTATTTTTTACCTTGTTTGGGTCTATGGCATTGTTCATAACAGCTCCTCTTGTTACCGATATTTCCGGATGGAATGCTATGCACTCAGCTGATAAGGCGTTATGACAAAGTGGTATACGAGTTTGATAGCCTATTCTAATGGCATTATGAATAAAATTATTATCTACTGGACTCAAGATGCATGCTCTAGGGCTGCATTTGTCAGGTTCTTGTTGCGATAAAGTTGGCAAGTGGCAACTTTGAATTACCTGTCCGTCTGAGTTGCTAGTGCAAATTTCTTCAATCACGGGTCTTGAGGACATTTCGCTGGCTTGACAGTATCTGGGCGGATACGGACCTAAGGGGATGTTGATGCATCCATATGGCGCTGTGGCAAGTTTATTGACTTGGCCTATGTGCTCTAATATTTTGATTGCTATATCAGCTAATGCCTCGACAATAAGGCCTATAATTTTATAATAAGTGGCTAAAGCCCCTTTGTCTTGTGATTTATCAAGTGGATTACTAGGTTCATCTTTATTAAAGAGGCTAGTTATAGCAGATACAATCATGCTGATGACATCCATCTGCATAGAATAAAGATTTGTAGCAGATTGCAATATGAAAATTATGATTTTAACAATGGGGCTAACTTCTCCAGAGCCTTTATGAAAGGGTTGATGAGTTGGGTCCAGGTCAAAAAAATCTAGTTGGCCATAAGGCAGTAACGTCCATAGGTCTAGTGCCCACGGATCATCATAAGCGCAAATTTTAGGGCGCAAAATAGGGTAGCTATTACCGTCGTCATCTGTGTAGAGTTTATCATCATTTTTAACTCCGTATATATCTAGGTGTTTGCCGCGATATTGTACTTTTCCATCATTGTCTAGTATAGGCTGCTTATTAGCATCAAGATATTCTTCTTGAAAGTATCCATGGTCTGCCTCGGTGCCATCATCGCCGGCAGGTGATGCTATGCGCGCGCAAATTCTTTTTGCATTAATTATTTCTGGAGTCATGAACATGCCACACTCCCCCTCTACTCCTTTAAGGTCAAAGCTCATATTCCAGCAAACTCCAGTGCATATGACGGTCCTAAGTCTGATTTTAGGATCGTGAAAATCATTATTAGGAATATCTTGCGCGCAAGTATTTTGACCAAAAACACGGTAGTCTTGTAGTTTGTATTGATGTAA
>CAMCJU010000049.1 GCA_945875085.1 Candidatus Phycorickettsia trachydisci | reverse complement strand
ATTAGGGGCTTTACGGCTGCATTTGGTAAATCGTATAGATAAAGTAGATCCGAAGCAGCGGGAGAAAGATATGAAAGTTTTAAGCTCAAGTTTAGCTCATCTTTACGATTGTGTAGGTGTAGCATCTTTGTCAGGTTTTGGATATGATGCCGATACTTTCTCAAAGCACATTCAACTAGCTGATAAGATGGACGCGACAATGAAAAAAATGGCTTTAGCGAACATTCAAGCAAAGCAAGCTGCAGAATTGAAGGTTTTTGCCGAGTCGCAAGTTGCAAGCCAAGCTACTGATGTTAATGAACTTTTCAAGAAGCTTGTAGAGGCAAGAAGTTCAGATTTGCGTGAAAATATATTGAAGCAGGCTAATAGCAGCGCCCCTAAGGAGGGAATCTGTCAAAGTATGGAGAAATCTTTCTCAAAAAGCTCAAGATTATCTGGCAAAAGACCCAGACGATGACTTTGCTATAAAAGCTATGCATTCTACTTTGAATTTTGGCTCTCAGTATATTGGAGATAATCTTGCAGATTCTTTAAATGCGCAGGAAAGAGAAAAGTTGCTATCGGACTTACAGAAGTATGAGCTTGAAAGCTTTTGTGGTAATTTAAATGCTAAATTATTGCAGAAGGGTCTATCACAAGAGCAAGGTGAGCTTTCCGACATCATGCGCCATCAAGATGAATTTCAGCAAGGCAATGGTGATGACTCAGATTATGAACCTATAAAGAAAATGGGCGTGCACAATAACTTCAGTCCTTTATAATTTACCCTTGCTGCTTGGCCTTCAGCGTTTAAGCGCCTGAAGTTAAGCTTCAGGAAAACTCAAAAAACAACCATTTCTGGCAATAATTAAAGAACGCTTTAAAAAATGCTGTTTATATAAAGCCAGAACTGATTGTTGTCTTGAAATTCTTCTTTGGTTACCCCCCACAAGTCTTTGCGCAAAATCCAGCCCTTAACATCATGGCAGTTAACTTTGCACCACTCTTTATTGCAATAATCCAAGAAATTACAACGTACTTTGTTGAAAACATGAGCCTTTACTTTGGCTGTGTGATAAGGCTTTTTAAAAAGGCAGGAAGGCTTTGCGCTGTTAATAATTACACTGCGCTTTCTGCTTAACAAGCTGCTATGCACCCAGCTTATTTGACCATCAAAATCTTTAATCTGCCGCCAATTATTAAATTCAGCTATAATCTCTACAGGCTCTGCTTTAGCTATGAAAATTACATCAACAGGGTATTGCAAGCCTGGCCCTACTCTGGTGTTAACTTGCTCGGATTTTATAGTGACAAACCTATTGACTTCCTTTTGCGTTTTAGCTAAAGCACTTAGCGCAAATATTAGCGCAAAAAGTAGTGCAAAAAAATTAAGGCCTATCCGAGATACTATCTTCATTATCCTCATCGTTATCTTTGGCAATATTGTAGTTGCCAGCTCTAAATTGACTTTTAATTCTGGTGATTTCATAGTCACTTACCCCTAAGCATTTAAGCGCCGCGCCGCCCATTTGCAGGCCGTTTTCATAATTTTCAGGGATGATTATATTCGCCCCAGACTGATATAAACCATGCGATTGTAATAAATTTGCCGCGCGCACAATAATCGTAATCTTAGAAAAATTACTCGATATCATGCGAGTGGCTTTTTTGATAGTAATATCGTTGTTAATGGTAAGAATTGCTATCGAAGCCCTAGACGCCCCTAGAGAATTGAGCGTATCTAACTGACTAATATCTCCTTTAAATATTGGAAAGCCGCTTTCATTGCCTTCTTTAACGGCTTGATCGTTAATGTCGATGATAACGTAATTAATATTTTCAAATTCAAGTAATTTGGCTATCATTTGCCCAATTTCACCAAATCCCCCGATGATAACATGATTGGTTAAATCATCAGTGTTAACAGAGAGAACTTCCAGTGGCTTGATGCTTTTGCTAACATTTTTACTATCTAAACGATCTGCAATTTTACTGCCAATTATAGCCAGCAAAGGCGTAAGAGCCATGCTGCAGGTAACTACTAACAACAAGATTCTTCCAGTATCTGGGTCAATAATTTTATTACTAATAGCCAGATTAAACAGTATAAATGCAAATTCCCCCCCTTGAGACAGTAATAATCCTGTAGAGATAGATACGCCTTTATTAAAACCAAATATACGGCATAAAACCGCAATGATAAACGCTTTTATCAAAATAAGACTTAAAGAGAAGAATAATATTATATTCCAAGCATTATAGACTTCTATTATATTAATTTTCATGCCCACCGACATGAAGAACAGCCCTAGCAACAGGCCCTTAAAGGGATAGATGCTTTCTTCAGCAGGCAATCTAAATTCTGTTTCTGCAACTAAAATTCCAGCCATAAATGCCCCCAAAGCAAGAGATAGCCCCAAACTTTCTGTTGCAGCAGCAGAGCTTAGGCAAATAAGCAAAGTCGCTGCTATGAATATTTCATTATTAATTTGAACGCTTTTTGAGGATATGAATTTAAAAATTGGCCGCAAAAACAATCTGCCACAAATGAAAATCACCAGCAGCGATATAATTGCCTTTAAAAACGACATGCTAATGGCATAAAAAATCGATAAAGTGCCACTTTCACATGATAAAATTGGCACTACCACTAACAGAGGCACGACAATAAAGTCTTGCTGCAACAATATCGCTAAAGAAATCCTGCCCCCTTGCGTATTTTGCTTGTGCCCATCTTGAATCACTTGAAGCACTATTGCCGTCGAGGAAAGGGCCAGGCCGCAGCCAATAATAAACGCTGCGTTGGTATCTTGAACAAAATAAAATGCTCCAAGGGCAATAACGATGCTTGTTATAATTACTTGTAATGATCCTAGTCCAAAAACATACTTACGCATGACTTTTAAGCGCTCGAAAGATAGCTCCAAGCCAATGGCAAACAGTAGGAAAACAACGCCAAATTCCGCCAAAAAGTGGACTTGACTGGATGTTACAATCTTAAAGCCGTAGTCCCCTATAATGCCTCCGGCGACTAAATATCCAAGAACTGGACTAAGTTTAAGATTTTTAAAAATCATTACTACAACAATGGCAGTAGCAATAAGTATCAAAACACTAAGCAGGATTCCAGAATCACTCATTATCAACCTAAATTAACAAAATTTACATACACATTATAACACCTACTTTACTAAAATTCAAAGGGCCTTTATTGCATGTTGATCAATTTATTCAAGATTACCGCGTGGCATTTTTAGCAAAAGTCGCGCGCAACAATCAAGCTCTTTGTAATATTCATTGATAGTAGCAAAAGTAACTCTATGATTATCTTTTAACTGATTAGAAAACCAAGTGATTTGCCGCTTTGCAAAGTTCCTGGTTTTTTGCTGAGCAATGCATATGGCCTCTTGTAAAGACAAGGATCCATTTAAGTAATTAAATATCTCTTGAAGCCCCAAGGCTTTTTTGGCAGTAATATTAAAATCACTCGAATTGTTTAGTAACTTTTTTGCCTCATCAATAGCGCCCATTTCCACAAATTGCTCAAACCTAGTATTGCAATTTTGATACAAAAAATTTCTTTCTGGGCAAAGGTAAAAGGTTGTAATGTTGTATTTCTCAAGAGGATAGTATAAATTTTCATCGCTGTAAAACGAAGAAATAGATCTGCCAGTTTGCAGAAAGACCTCATAAGCCCTGCTTACCCTTTTGGAGTCGTGCGGATTTAATTTACTAGCTCCAATGCTATCTGCTTTTTGCAGCTTTTGATAAATATTTGCAATACCCCAGAGCTCTATTTCAGACCTGATATTGCTGCGCAAGTCGCTATCTATAGAGGGTAGTTTGTGAGTTCCATAGATTAATGAATTAATATACATGCCGCTCCCCCCGACAATAATAGCATTCTGCCCGTCTGGGCTATCTAGCACCTGAGTAACTTCAGATATGTACCTAGCAACGCTATAGTCCTGCCAAACATCGATATGATTATATAAAAAATGCTTCGTTAACTGCCTGTCTTCTTGCGTTGGTGATGCCGTTATGATTGGCAGCTGTCTATAGACTTGCAAAGCATCTGCATTAATAATAACCCCATTCCATTGCTTGGCCAGCGCAGAAGCAAATTGCGACTTGCCACTTGCAGTAGGGCCACATACAACAGCCAAATGCCGCATTATTTTTTGTATGGATTATCAGGCTTAACAAAATCAAGCCGCAAAGGCACTCCATCTAGCTCAAAAGATTCTCTAAGGCTATTTATTAGATATTTTTTATAACTAATAGGAATTTTATCAGCCTGATTGCCAAAAAGCTTAAATGTAGGGGGTCGTTTTGCTACTTGCGTACAATATTTAATGCGCATACTTTTGCCAGTTTTTTGTATCGGCATAGGATGAGCGCTAGTGGCATATTCTATCCACCTGTTAAGTTGACTGGTGGAAATCTTCTTATCCCACCTAGAATAAAGCTCAATAGCATGATCTATCGGCTCAAAAAGATTATCTTTGTCTTGGCAAGATATGTATACGGCTGGGACTCCTTTAACTTGGGCTAAATGAGTTTCGAGTAAGTCCTGGACCCCCCTTTTATAGTGATTTTTATCTTCTATCAAGTCCCATTTATTAAATGCAAAAACTAAACATCTTCCTTCGTCAATGGCAAGATTGGCAATTTTTAAGTCCTGATCTTGCACGCCAAGCTGAGCATCTATCATTAAGATAACCGTATTTGCCCTTCTAATTGCATTGATAGCTTGTGAGCATGAAAGAAGCTCTATTTCATCATGGACCTTACTCTTTTTGCGCAGGCCTGCTGTGTCAATTAAATAAATCACTTGATCTTTGTAGCTCCAAGCAACGTCAACAGCGTCCCTAGTGGTCCCAGCAACTGCGCTAGTAAGCAACCTATCGGCGGCGATTAAAGCATTGATATATGTTGACTTGCCGCCATTGGGTCTGCCGACTATAGCAAGCTTTAAGCCATCTGGAAATTTTTTACTTGCTTGTTTTTTTAGCTCATGCTGCTGGCGCTCGACTTCCTTACGTGATGGTTTGTAATCTAATTGCTCTACATCGTTTTTTGGCAAGATGATATAGCGCGCAAGCTCATCGCGCAAGCTGCTAAGTCCAGCGCCATGAGCTGCTGAAATTGTTATTGGCCTGCCAAAGCCAAGCTTATAATACTCTTTGTTTAAATCGATGGCTTTTTCGCATTTATTTACAACAAAGATTATCGGCTTATTGCAACTGCGCACGAATTTGGCAAGCTCTTCATCCAGAGGCGTAACTCCAACCTGGCCATCAATCATAAACATGATAGCATCAGATATTTGGACTATATTTAGTGATTTTTGCGCAGCTAGGGCTTGAATTTGCTCTTGCGTGCTCAGCTGATGGCGTACCCTTAAGGCCAATGCGGTATCTTCAACGCCGGCAGTATCTACGACTTGAAAGCGCAAATCCCAAAGACTGGCGTTAGCTATTTTATAGTCTCTAGTGACCCCTGGCATGAAGTGGGTAATTGCCTTGTCTTTTTTTGTGGTGGTAAGCCTATTGAATAGGGTCGATTTACCAACGCTACTCCTGCCTATTAATGCAATTAACATATTTACGATCGATTTAAAATTAAGTTCTTCAAATCATTTAAGTTTTTGATTTGATGGACATCTGGTATTTCTAGTTTATCATTTTGTGCCAGTACTATCATGTCAAAACCAAGCTTTTTTGCCTCTGCTACTCTTGTGGTAACTTGACTTACCGGCCTTACTTCTCCTGACAAGCTAATTTCGCCAAAAAACACACTATTTAAAGGTAAAGCTACATTAAGTATCGATGAAATAATTGCCGCTGCAACAGCCAAATCTCCAGCTGGCTCAGAAATTTTAAAACCGCCTGCAACATTTAAGTAAACTTCAAAATTAGCCAGATTCAACTTACAACGCACGCTAAGGACCGCTAGAATCATAGATAATCTATTGGAATCCCAGCCAACTGTCGATCTACGTGGCATCGGCATGTTGCACGGGGCTAGCAATGCTTGAATTTCAATTAAAAATGGCCTTGACCCTTCGATAGCTGCAAAAATACTTGATCCAGCAATTAGCTGACTGCGACTGCTAATAAAAAGCTCAGAAGGGTTTTTTACTTCAACAAGGCCCTTTTGACTCATTTCAAAAACCCCAATCTCACCTACTGCGCCAAACCTATTTTTAATAGCCCGCAGTATCCTTAGGTAATAATTCTGATCACTTTCAAAGTATAGCACGGTATCGACCATATGCTCTAAAACTTTTGGCCCAGCAATCTGTCCGTCTTTAGTAACATGCCCTACTAAAATTAATATGACGCCTTGTTTTTTGGCGTAGCAAATAAGCTCATGCGCTACTATTTTAATTTGCGAGACTGTTCCCGGTGCCCCTGATACTTGATCGCTACATATAGTTTGTACAGAATCA
>CAMCJU010000048.1 GCA_945875085.1 Candidatus Phycorickettsia trachydisci | reverse complement strand
AGAAATTAAGGAAATAGCAGCCAAAATAAAATCTTAACAGTGAGCATTTTAATCCCTTTTTCAAAATAAGCAATAGTGCCACGAGCGATATTTCGCAATATTGCGCTCAAATTTACCTCTAGCTTCGGCTTCTTTTTTAGCTCATGTTTTTTCGCAGCAAATATACCAACCTCTCACCTTGCCATAAAAAGAATTTTACAGAAGGCTGGCGCAAGTTAAGGCTGGAATTAAAAATCTGGATCTAGATAGTGCTCTGGAGGATTTATTCCCTTGATTTTTTCTTGCAAGGTGACCCTGAAATGCGGCCGAGATTTTATCAAGCAGTACCATTTTTTGATCTTAGGATAGCTGCTCCAGTGAATTTCATAGAAATAGTCCAATACTGCAAGATGGCTGGCGCAGACAATATCGGCTAGGCTTAGATTTTCATAAGCCAGATACTCTTGGGAAGCGATAATTGCATCCATCTGCCGCAAATGATATGTTAGCTTGTTCCTGGCATTGCGCAGGGCTAAGGTATCGGGATATTGATTTTTTAAATCTACCTTGATTAGCTTTTCATGCAAAATATGACTCATGACCTCTTGGTATAGATGCTTATTTACCCAATTAATAATTTGCCGAATGCGCGCCATTATGAAAAGATCTGGATGCAAGAGGTGCGACTTGCTATTTAGATCAATAAAATAATCAAGGCTAGGATAAATGCCCGCTATAATTTGCAAGTCGTCTAAAATCATCACCGGCAACTCACCCCAGGGGCTTAACTCTAAAAATTGCGCTGAATTCTTCCAATAATCTTCTTTAATAAAATTGCATTTATAGCCTAGCTCCAAGGCAAAATTGCTGATTTGCTTTGAAAAAGGGCACAAAGGATGATAATGTATGGATATCGGCATTTAAAATCAATGAAATAAAATTTCTGTAATTAAATAATTACTTAATAAAATTAATATAGAAGAGCTAACAACCGCATTAGTAGCCGCAACCCCAACTCCCTTAGCGCCATTTTGTGCATTATAGCCAAAAAAACAACTCGTTGCCGAAATTATCAAACCAAAGGCCAGGGCCTTGACTAAGCCGGAAGCAACATCAGCAATGTTAAGATATTTTATAGTGTTGCTGATGTAGTTTGCGCTATTAAATTCTAATTTGTACACACTAACAATATACCCCCCCATGATACCGACAATATCAGCGACAACTACCAATAAAGGCATGGAAAAAAAACTCGCCAAGATTCGCGGGGCTATTAAGAATTTGATAGAGCTAGTCGACAGGGTGTAGAGCGCATCGATTTGCTCAGTTACGCGCATAGTAGCTATTTCTGCAGCAATACTAGCGCCAACTCTTGCCGTTACCATCAAGCCCGTTAATACTGGGGCTAGCTCTCTTGTTAAAGACAGCGCTACTACCATAGGGATGCTATTTTCAGCAGAAAATCTGGAAAATCCTGTGTAACTCTGCAGA
Organism: Candidatus Phycorickettsia trachydisci; assembly: GCA_945875085.1. Classification (GTDB taxonomy): domain Bacteria; phylum Pseudomonadota; class Alphaproteobacteria; order Rickettsiales; family Rickettsiaceae; genus CAMCJU01. The sequence continues at coordinate 5,024 of CAMCJU010000048.1, read as the reverse complement.
GCCATTACAGCTCCAGAAAAAAGGGCGGTCATACCTATTATGGGCAAGGAGTAGAAGCCTATAAAAATCATCTGATACAGAAAATTGCCCAAATAAAATGGCGGCGTAACGCACTGCGCCAGAACTTTGAAAAAATTAATAGCACAATTAAATAGAGCGGCAAATGTTTGACAAGCTTTTGCGCCTACGGCCTGAAATATACCTGGCATTTTTTATCCTTAATATTTTAAAATTACTTATAAATGCTATTATCATAACAAATCTTCAAAGGAGCAAGAGAAATTTGAATTTGCCAAATCCTTGCTTCTAAAATTTGCACTTCAATTTTATGTAACAAAAATCTATAAATAGACCTTGTATTTTCAAATTTAATATCGTATTATCGATTGGTAGGTAATATCTTCTGATATGAGTATAATCTTTTTAAAGAAATAAGAAATGAAAAATTTGATAAAAATAGCTATCACAGCAAGTATATTTTATAACTGTGCTTTTAACTCTGCTGTTGTAAATGCAGCGAATGATGCATTAGTGGCAACTTATAAAGGAGGTGAAGTCAAAGAATCCCAAGTCTTTGAGCAATTTAAAGATGCTTTTGAAGTCAACCCTAACCTAAAAGGAAAGTCTTTCTCTCAGTTAGAGCAAACTGTCCAAGAGTCTTTAGTAAAAGCATATATAAACTTAAAATTACTAGAAAAGGAAGTGGAAAAGAGTAAAATTGAAGATTCTAAAGATTTTAACGATAAGGTGAGCAATTTTAAAAAGCAACTTGCTCAAAGCGAGCTAGTTAATAAAATTATTGCAGAAAAAGTTACCGACAAACTTCTAGAAGATGAGTACGGCAAGTTTGTTCAAGAAATGAAAGGAAAGGAAGAAATTAAAGTTAAGCATATTTTGCTAAAGACCTTAAAAGAAGCTGAATCTGTCAAGCAAAAATTAAGCAAAGGTGAAAAATTCGCCGATTTAGCTAAAAAATTATCCGAAGACATTGGCTCGAAGTCCAAAGGAGGCGAAGTTGGATATTTTTCCAAAGGACAAACTGATCCAGCTTTTGAAGACAAGGCTTTTAGCCTAAAGAAAGGCGAGACATCTTCACCAGTCGAAACTCAGTTTGGCTTTCATATTATTCAGCTAGTTGATAAAAGACCTATAACACTACCTAGCAAAGAAGATGGGATGAGTGTAGTAAAAGCAAGATTAAGCAAGGCTGCTGTTGAAGCATACGTTGAAGACTTAAACAACCAGGCTGATGTTAAGATCTTGGTCAAAAAGGCTGATGTTAAGTAAAATTAAATAAGCCCTTCTTGACGAGGTACCTCTCTAAAAAAACCCTTTGTTAGCTTGCGTGTTTTTTTCTTTGACGCTTGAAAGGAAATTTTAAAGTAAAGCTTTAAAGCGAAACTCTGACAAGAGCTAGCAATCAAAAACAGCGCAGTCTACATCTAAAAAACACTCTGCTTATTCCTTGCGTTATTCCTCTTTTATAAATTAAGCAACCTATTTCCGATGGTTTTTTTTCTTGATTTGATAAGGTTTTACCCCAGAACCTCCTGTTTTATATCAGGCGCCCTTAGTGGCCTGCTATTTGCCCCATTCTTTGCATTCCTGATGATTCCTACTTTAGGAGTTTTAGCTTATCACGCTTCAAAAGCAAGCTCAAGCAAGCAGGCCTTTAGTTATGGCTGTTATTTTGGATTTGCACATTTTTTCGTTGGCCTATATTGGATTGTATTTGCTATTTTAGTTTACATAGATGAGTTTTGGTGGGCTGTGCCTTTTGCATTGTTCGGCCTACCTTTATTCATGAGTGTTTTCGTTGGCCTGACTTGCGCAGTATCAAATTTATGCAAAAAACTAGCAATGTTTAATCTATGCTTTACTATATCTTGGGTTTTATTTGAATGGATAAGGTCCTGGGCTTTTACAGGCCTGCCCTGGAACTTGTTAGGATATAGCCTATCATTTTCCATAACTTTAATACAATCTGCCAGCATTTGGGGAATTTGGGGCCTGAGCACAATAGTAGCATACGTTGGCGGGGGGGCTATGTACTTCTTGCTAAATGGAGAGTTTACTTCATTCAAGAAGCATGCTGCACAAAGCGCGCTTATATTGATAGGCATGATGATTTTTGGGCAGTACAGGCTAGAGAAATATCCCACCACATTTTCCAAAGATGTAGTAAGGCTAGTGCAGCCCAATATCCCGCAAAAAGACAAATGGAATTCGCAAGACTTTCTTTACAGCTTGCAACAACACATAGATCTTTCAATTGAGCCATCTTATCTTGGAACTCCTGAGATAATAATTTGGCCGGAGTCAGCACTACCAACTGTTATTCATAATCGGCAATTACTAGACATATTGGCAAATTTTTTACAACCAGGACAAATGCTTATTAGTGGGGCCATTAATCAAGAGGTTGTTGACGCCAAGGTTTTTGACGCTAAATACAAGCAATATGTTAGCATGCATGGCATAGATTATATGGGAAATATTACCTTTGGTTACAATAAAATTCATCTTGTTCCTTTTGGAGAGTATGTTCCACTAAAAAATATTCTTAATATAAAAAAGTTTACTTATGGTGTAATGGATTACGCAAAAGGCAAAGAAAGCCAGAAAATAGTAACGGAAAAATTTAGAATAAAGCCATTGATATGTTACGAAGCCATATTTCCAAACCTAGCAAGAGTGTCAAATAAAGAAATAGACTTAATGATAAATATCAGCAATGACTCGTGGTACGGAGACTCGCCAGGCCCATACCAACATTTTTACATGACTCGCATGCGTGCTATTGAAAATGGACTACCTGTATTAAGAGCAGCTAATAGTGGCATTTCTGCCGTAATTGACCCCCTGGGAAGGATTATAGAATCGAGCAAACTAGAAACCAAAACCTATCTAGACAGTTACGTTCCTAGCAAAATGGTTAATCCTACAATCTATAGTTCATATCCGCAGTGCATAATGCTATTTTTTTTGATATTGGTTTTATTTGGGGTTGAATTAATTAATTTAAGGCATAATATATCTAAAGTTTTTTAGTTTTGTATCTTGTTTTTTTTTAAACTATCATTTATAATAGTTATATATAAAAAATAAAGTTAAGCCATATGTTTCAAGATAATGATCAATTAGAGCACGTTATTGATCAACACGTAGCTCAGAGACTTAAATACAGAAGAATTGTTTTAGGTCTCACCCGTCAAGAATTAGGAGAAGCCGTAAATGTCAGCGTGCAGCAGATTCATAAATATGAGACTGCCACCAACAGGATTTCTTCAAGTAAGCTTTTTCACTTGTCAACATTCCTGAAAGTCCCAATTAACTATTTCTTTGAAATGTTAGAGAGTTCTGGAATAGCTTCTTCAAGTACTTTAGCCGAAGAATCTTTAGCCTACGATGAGGAAAATAATGTTACTGAAAGGGAAGTGCTAAAATTGATGCAAGTATATAAAAAGATCAAGCCGCAAGCCATAAGGAGAAAAATTATTGAATTAATAGACGCGGTAGGAGAAGGCGAAGCAGAGCTTAAAGATAAAACCAAAGAGTGATAACCAAAGAGTAATCTGCAGTAATCTTTAGCTTGAAAAGTTTGATTTTTTTACTATAGTTATTTTTAAGTATTAAAGTTGCGACCAAGACGTCTGAATTTATAGCTTGAAGTTCAATATATCTAAAGTTATTTAATTTGAGCTAATTTTTGAGCGGTTTTTTGAACTAATGCTTCAGCACCCCGCGGAACCTTTAAAAACTCTAGCGGCGCTAAAAGATATATTCAAGCTAAGATATATTTAAGCTATATTTCATGCCACCCTCATCATTAAGGCACATAATCAAATTATAATAAGTTAGCGATATATTTATTTAAAAATAACTATATAAAGCATTATATGTATGAGTTCTGATTTCAATACTATAAAAGTTAAGTATAGTATTCAAAAAAAGAATTATTCAGGCTTTGTGTAGCAAAATTTTTCTTCTCTGAATGCAATTTCAACAGAAAGCCGCATAATAAAACAAGCCAAGAGCGCTTAAGTAAAAAGCTCTTAAGAGATGAATATTTCAGGCGTTTATTAGCAAAAAATAGATCAATATCTTGGATTGAATTTATTAATCCAACTACTACTACTAGCCTGATTGCTAATCGTTATGTTGCTGATTATTGTCTCGATGGATCTATAAAGCTGCCCTGGCAAATTAATACGTTAAGCTATTATGGTTTACTCAAAAAGTATAATAAACTTGCGGATGAATCTCCAGCAAGGCGCCTTATATACAACAAAGATTTTCTTGACTCTTGCGTTGCCGCTTCTAGGAATTTTAATTCTCCAAAAGTTACATATCTGCTAAGGCTTATTGACCAAGACCTTTGCGCCGGAAGTTATAAGTTTTATAAATATGTTGCAGATTTGTCTGTAGTGACATTATTAATATACTGGAACTGTTTTGAGATTTTTGCGCTCTCTACCTGCCTATTATCGTCAGCCAGTTGCGCCTTGAAGACTTTTTTCATAATTAAGGCAGCCAGTAAACTGGTGCATCGCAGCCATATTCCTTTAGATGCGCTACCTATATACAGCATCTTAATGCCATTATACCAAGAGCCAAATCGCATTAGATTTATCATCAAAGCTATTTCAAGAATTAATTATCCTAAAAATAGACTGGATATTAAATTAGTAGTTGAGGAAGATGCTTTACTTACTCAAAAAGAGTTAAATCTTGCCAATTTGCCAAGCTACCTTCATGTCATAAAGGTCCCAGCATCCAAGCCGCGCACAAAACCTAAAGCGCTAAATTTTGCAGCTCAATATATTAGCGGCGATTATCTAGCGATCTTCGATGCTGAAGACGATCCAGATCCAGATCAGCTAATCAAATCTTTGCAAAAATTCCAAAATCTTAGCAGTCAATACGTATGCCTGCAAGCAAAATTAAATTTCTACAACGCGCATGAAAATTTACTTACCGCAATGCAAAGCCTGGAATACTCATTATGGTTTGATTATTTACTA
>CAMCJU010000047.1 GCA_945875085.1 Candidatus Phycorickettsia trachydisci | reverse complement strand
TGCATGCAATGTTGCAAAAATCAAGGAAATAGAGAAGAAAAATGTCGATATTCTTACAGAACATATCGCGCTATCCAATCAATCTCAAGAGCGAAGCGTGCAAAATATTTTAAGACCAAGAGATCTTGAAACATCTAGTTTGGGGCGCTCTGATGTGTACGATATACCGGCATTTTTAAGAAAAATGAAAAATACTGAGTCTTGAATGAAAATATTACTTGTCTCTAGATAAGATCTGTGGTAACATACTTTATGTTCTTCTAAATTCAAGTTAATAATCAAAATTAAGAACCAACATCAAGAACTCGTAGCTCAGCTGGTAGAGCGGCTGACTTTTAATCAGTAGGTCCCGGGTTCGAATCCCGGCGAGTTCACCAAAACAATCCTCAAGAACAAGCACTCCAGAATAAGCTCCATGAATGCTATACTCATAAATTCTCACAAAATAACAGCCCCAAAATAACACATGCGCCGTAAACTACAAGATGCAAAAATATCATATATAAAAAGTTGGGGGTAAAATATTTCATAAAAACTTGCGAAAAAATAATTTTTACATTGACCCTGATGTAAATTTTGCCTATAATTTCTTAAAACGCGGATTCCCTATTAATGAAAAAAAAAATTGGTGCACGGCAGAGATTTAAAGATGCTTACTGGCCGATTCACACAAGTGAATATTGCCATTTTTTTTACATGTCAGCTTTGATGTTTTGTATTTTATTTAATCAAAGCGTGCTGCGCATAATTAAAGATAGCATATTAATTGCCGAGGTCAGTGCCGAGATAACTAATTTTGCCAAAGTATATTGTGTTACCCCCTTGGCTGCTGTTTTTGTTGTGATATATGCAAAGATGGTCAATAGGCTTACTTTCGAGCAAATTTTTTCATATTTAACGATATTCTTTCTAGCATTTTTCATTTTTTTTGCCTGGATCATCTATCCCAACGTGCACGCTTGGCACTTTGATAGCGAAAAAATGCAAGCCCTTGCTATTTTATATCCGTATTTAAAATGGTATATTGCCCTTGGCGAGAACTGGAGTTACGTACTGTTCTACGTTCTAGCTGAGCTCTGGCCAAATATTTTCTACATCCTGATGTTTTGGCAGTTAGCTAATCAAATTACCACCACTGAGCAAGCAAAAAGGTTCTACATACGCTTTTCCTTGTTTGGCAATTCAGCCGTAGTTATTGTTGGACTAATCTTAATGAGTCTTGCTTCAGAAAATTCCTTTATATACAAATATTACGGCAGGACTGGGTCTAAGATTTTTTTAGTACAATCCTCGATTGGATTTGTAGCGATATTTTCTGCGCTGTCTATTTTTTTGGTGAAGCGCATTTATAAAAAAGTAGTTTTAAATACCGCTCAATACTCTTTGACAAAATCTTCTAAAATAAAGTTGAGCTTGAAGGAGAGTTTTAGCTACATCATCTCGTCTAGGTACTTGTGGTTGCTTTTAATATGCTCGGCAGCTTTTGGCCTGACCATGAACTTAGTAGAGGCGGTTTGGAAGGCAAAGATCAAAGAGCTCTACTCCACAGTAAATCAATACGCTGAGTTTAACTCGCTATACATCATGTGGACAGGAATTTCTATTATGTTCATGACCGTAATTGGCAATAAAATCATGAAGCACCAAAACTGGTTTATTGCAGCAATCATTACGCCTGTTATAATCATGGCTACTGGCTCGATGTTTTTTATACTCATAGTATTTGAAGATATCAGCGCCTCTTTTGCAGAAAAAGTATTGCTAACTTCTCCTTTGGTGCTGGCGGTAACTATTGGAGCAATCCAAAACATCATCGTTAAAGGCGCAAAATATTCGATCTGGGATACATCCCGCGAAATGCTCTACATCCCCTTAGATAATGAACTAAAAACTAAGGGCAAGGCTGCAGTTGATATTGTCAGCTCTAAAATTGGCAAATCCTCTAGCGGCCTTATTCAGTCAATATTATTTACTATTTTCCCAAGCGCTACGGCAATTAGCATCGCTCCTTTTATGATGATAATTTTTGTTGCCGCTTGCATTGTTTGGATTAGGGCTGTTAGAATTATTTATTACGAGTACCGTAAATTGTTATAGCCTTTAATTCGCTGAGCTTTCCATAAAAAGTCTAGCCCTATGGGAATCAGGCTCCTGAAAAAAACAAGCAGCATCTTGATCGCATAATATTTGCCCACGATCTATAAAAATAACCCTATCTGCAACTTCTTTAGCAAACCTTAGTTCATGAGTGACTATCAAAATTATCTGATTTTGCAAGGCTTTAATGATTTTGATAAACTCCGCAGTCGTTTCTCGATCTAATGCAGATGTCGGCTCATCAAAAAGCAAAACTTCTGTTTCCATCATTAAGGCTCTGGCAATCGCAACTCGCTGCTTTTGTCCGCCAGATAAATCCTTTGGTTTGCTGTTGGCTTTATTAAGTATTGAGAATTTTTCCAGCAGATCTTGAGCTTTTTGACTTAAGTTTTGCTTGTCAGATTTTCCACAAACACTAGGGGCGTAAGTAAGATTTTCCAAAACGCTTAAATGAGGGAATAAGTTGAAATTTTGAAAAATTAGTCCTATTTTACGCAGCTTGACATCTTGACTTGAGGTGATTTTATGCTCATTAAAATAAACACTTCCCGAAGTAGGCGAATCTATATGCTTGATACAGCGTAGTAACATTGACTTGCCACTTCCTGAAGGGCCCAAAATGACCACGACATTATTGCGCTGCATTTGAAATGATATTTTTTTTAATATAATATCTTTGGCAATTTTTTTAGATAAATTTTCGACTTTAATCATATGGTTAATTTGCGCTCTAAGATTTTAGCAAGGCGAGCCAGTATCAGGATCAAGACGTAGTAGCAAGCCCCAGCAGTGCACATGGGGGTAAAATACTGATAAGTTTTAGCTGAAACAAGCTGCGCTCTGTGCATTAGGTCCATTTCACCCAGCACTGAAATTAAAGAAGACTCTTTGAGCATGTCGATTAGCTCATTTACCAGTGAGGGCAAAAAATTGCGCAAAGCTTGCGGCAGAATGATATCTTTGTACATGTAGTACTTAGGGATGCTCAGGGCTTTTGCTGCTTCAAATTGCCCCTGATCAATCGATAAGATTCCAGCCCTGATTATCTCCGAGACATACGCGCCAGAATTAAGAGAAAAAGCAATCACGCCTCCAGCAAAAACACTGATTTTTACCCCCAAAAGGGATGGCAAGCCAAAATATATGATACTTATCTGAATCAAAAGAGGCGTACCCCTAAAAACTGAGGTGTAAAAATTAGCTAATTGACGTATAATCTTATTTGAACCAATTTTGCAAAAAGCTAGCAAAGCGCCAATCATAAGGCCAAAAACTACTGAAGTAATACTATATTTTAGTGTGACTATAATGCCTTGTGCAATAAAAAATAAAGATGGCCAAAATTTTGCAAGTGACGCAATGGTGCTTTCTAGCATACTATCTATAGATATGATTACTAAATTTCAAGTATATACACATGGGCCAAAAGAGGCAATATATTTTTCAGACGAACTGGAGTCAAAAAAGGCGATATGTTTCTATTTGGCTTAGTATTCTAGCGTTACTGATTGTTTCAATAGTGCTGCTTGGGGGCTATACAAGACTTACTGGCTCAGGACTCTCGATAGTTCAGTGGGCGCCCTTATCGGGGATTGTGCCACCTTTGGACCAGGCTGCTTGGGAGCATGAATTTGATCAATATAAAATGTTTCCAGAATACCAGATAGTAAACAATTACCTGACTTTGAAAGAATTCAAGTTCATTTTTATGGTTGAATTTTTGCATCGGATTTTAGGCAGAGTCATTGGACTTGTTATGATTGTTCCTATTATCTATTTTTATCATAAGCGCTATATTGTAAAAAAAGATTTGTTTAAATACTTAAACATGACTGCACTGCTAGCTTTGCAAGGCTTTATAGGCTGGTATATGGTAAAAAGCGGCTTGAGCCAAAACCCTCACGTTAGTCATTACAGACTTAGCATTCATTTAATAACTGCCGTATTACTCTACTCGTTTATAGTATGGCAAATAATTCCAAGCAACTCTTATGGCAATACTTCCTTAAAATTCAAGCTATCACTGCTACTTGGCATTATTTATTTACAAACATTTTTTGGCGGCATGACCGCTGGCTTAAAAGCCGGCTTGGTATACAACACGTTTCCCTTGATGGGCCAGGCGTTTATTCCTCATGAGCTTGAAATATTAGACTTGAATAACGCCGTGAGCGTGCAGTTCATTCATCGCATTTTAGCTTATGTTGCTTTTGGGCTAAGCATATACTTTAGTCTGAGTCTTTATAAAAAGCATAAATATCTAGCGCTTACTATTGTAGCGGTTTGTGGCTTGCAGCTTTTGCTAGGGGTCTTAACGCTACTATATAGCGTGCCTATATCTCTTGGACTGGCCCATCAGTTTGGAGCTTTGATGCTAATAACTTGTGTCATATATGCAATTAAAAAAGTATAGCCAAAATTAGAAGTTGACAAAAAATGCCAGATGTGGCGAAGTTAAATAAATAACCTTAAGACGAATTATATTTTATTAGATGCTCCAGAGTTTGATTTTTGCAGTTTTAAATAGACTTGCCAGGAAAAATGCAAAAATGTTTTTTATCCTGACTATTGCGCTATCTATTCTGGTCTTGATAACTGCTTTTGCATTAGAGTATGCCGGCTTTAAGCCCTGCCCTTTATGTATTTATGCAAGATTTCCGTATGCTGGTGGGATAATTTTCTCAATCTGCGCTTTATTCATCAAAAGATATACTAAGATTTTACTGCTCTTTATTATGCTTATTCAGCTTGCAAGCATAGCTTTAGCGGCATACCATAGCTCAATAGAGTTTGGTATATTGCCTCCTTTGGAGTTATGCAGCAAAAAAATTGATTATTCCGCATTATCTATTGCCCAAATGCGCGATAGCATTTCCGACTCCATGCCGGACTGCTCTAAGCCAGCGATATTGATATTTGGCCTTTCAATGGCTGCGTGGAACTTTGTACTTAACATAATACTGCTACTGATTAGCGCCCTAACTTTAAAAACTTATATATGCCAAGACCGAATTTTAGATCCAAAAAAGACTACGTAAACGAAGTTTTGCGCGTTGATTATGCTGGAGAATATGCCGCAAATATCATTTATCAGACCCAGATTGATAATACTGATGATATTGATATGCGTCAAAAGCTTAGCGCGATGCTCATTCAGGAAAAAAAACATTTAGAATTCTTCCAAGAAGAAATGGGCAAAAATCACACAAGACCAAGCATCCTTATGCCAATTTGGCACCTACTTTCAGTAGGTCTTGGCAGCATAAGCGCAAAGCTGGGAAATAAGCATATGATGCTGGCTACAAGGGCAGTTGAAGAGGTTATAGAAGATCATTACGCCAAACAGATTGAGGCTTTAGAAGAACTTGGCCCCCAGCATTTAAAGAACAATATCATCACCTTCCGTCAAGACGAGCTTGAACATATGCATGAGGCTGAAAACATCCTGCAAAACAAGGCAAGCTTTTTAGACAATGTTTTTTTAAAATGCATCAAAGCGGGGTGCTTAGTTGCTATTGCGATTTGCAAAAAGATATAGCTGGAAATATTAGCTGGAAATATGGTGCCGCTAGAAGGAATCGAACCTTCGGCCTCATCATTACCAATGATGTGCTCTAACCACTGAGCTATAGCGGCTTATACTTTTCTTTTTAGAATAATAAACTAAAAAGCAACTGGGATCAATAGTAAATTAGCTGATTTCAAGGCTTTAGAGTTTTTTTCTCGTATTCCATATTGGCAATTATAGCTTGCGCTTGAATCTGAATTTCTTGGCTTGTATTTGAGTCGCTTAAAAGGCTTTCTGCCAAGGCTTTAGCTTCTTTGGGTTTACCATTCTTGATGAGATAGAGAGATTTGATAATTTTACCATTATGTACAAGGGGCATGGAGCTAACTTCAATTTCCTGAGCATACCTTTCAGTATAAATATTTGGCACCAAATCTGGATGATCCAAAGATATGGAAATCATATTTATTTTTGCGTAATTTTTAATAATATCGCTGGCCTTTGGAGAAGAGATTATTTCATGAAGAATTGTAACAGCGCTGGGGAAATTTTTGTTTTTTACATCCACTCCGAATAAATAAAGTTTGGCAAGATTCGTTGCTGCAGTATCTTGGCCGTTAATTTTATCTAGTAATTTTGCCACATACTCTTGATTATCTGGATTGTTTATTGATTTAAATAATAAATTGCTAATTTCTGAGTTTAAGCTTGTGATTTTTTCTTCTCTAATAGAATATAGGCTCAGCAATATAATTATTATTACCCCAGCTGCACTTGCAAGTAATAATGCCTTCTTAAACAAGACAACTTTTTTCTCATAAGCAGCCTCTGCTACTGTTTCATCTAGAATCTCTTTCATTAGTATTTGACTTTGGTATTATATTTTTTAGCAATGTCTATTTTAACAGAGAAGCTGTAATCATCCAATCTTATGTATTTTATATATTTTAGAATTACTTGGCTAAAGCTTATTGCCTTTATGACTTTAAGCTGATAAAATCTTTTTTAATTAGTTTTTAATAAAGTTGTAAATACCCATGTCTATTAAC
>CAMCJU010000046.1 GCA_945875085.1 Candidatus Phycorickettsia trachydisci | reverse complement strand
GAAGAGCTCTTATATGTATTATTAAGTAGCTTATTAGTTATTCTTTGCCCTTTCAACAAAAGAACCATCTTCCGTTTTAACTATAATTTTTTCACCAGAATTTAAATATCCAGGAACTTTTACAGTAATGCCATTGCTCATTAAAGCAGGCTTATACGAAGGAGCAGCAGTTGAGCCTTTAATAACCTGCTCAGTTTGCTCTATTTGAAGTATTACTGTAGATGGCAAAATCACATTCATTGGGTCATTTTCAAAAAATTCTATCTCAATAATCATACCATCTTGCAAAAACTGCTGTACATTTTTATCGATAACACTCTTATTAAGCTGAATTTGCTCAAAATTTCCCATATCCATGAACCATAAAAAATCCCTTTCTTCGTGCAAATATTGGTATTTTTTTTGCTCAAGATAAGCCCTTTCAACGTAATCTTTGGACTTAATACGCTTTGAGGTTTTGATTTTAGTTTTTAAATCCTTGAGCTCAAGCTGAATAAAAGCACCACCCTTGCCTGGCTTAACATGCTCAGGAGGCTTGGTGATAATCCAGACGCCTTCGTAAACTATTACGTTACCTTGTTTTAAAGAATTTGCTGTAATTTTCATGATATTACCAATTAAATAATTAAATTTGCCGCATTTATAAAATATACCTTTTTGCAAACAATGTCAAAAAAAGCCCAATGACTTGAACGATCGTTATCGTAGCTGCAACTGGAATGTCAGCACCAAGGGCAAATACAATGCCTATAATACTAAAAATAAGCGCAAACACAATGCTATTAATTAGCATCTGTTTTGGCGTTTTACTCACCGCTTTGGCAAAAAACACCGGCACAACACACAAAGTAGTTATCATCATGCCGCCAATAATTTGCACAACAGTCGTAATGCTTGTTGCAGCTACTAGCAGAATCAGCATCTTAAGTCGCGCCATATTTACGCCATAACTAACAGCTATCTCTTCATTAAGAGCCGAAATAACAATGATATTAAAATAGCGATATATCAAACATAATGTCAATAGACATAATAAAAACAATAAAACTATCTCGAATTTATTGACTAATAAAATATCGCCAAAAAATACCCCTTCTAGATTTACACTCAAATTCAACTGATTTAAAGCTATAAAACCAACTGCAATAAGACAAGTGGTTGCAACATTAAACACCAAAGCCTGATCAGAGAAATATTGCTGCAAATATTTAGCAAGCATAACAAAAACAATACTTACAAACCAACTACAAAGCAGCAAAGAGTAGCCAAACACTGAGCTAATAATAGCTGCAACTAACAATATATGAATTATGTTATCACTATAAGTCGTGTAGCGATACCAAATCATAATACAACCAGTAGCTGCAAGCAAAATAGCGCTAAGACAGCACGCTATTATTATTAGTAACATCCTACTACTTGCAGCTAGTTTTAAGCTTTAGGTCATTGGCAGTTTTTTTAGCATTAGCGCTACGATTTGGAAACTCTTGCTCTAATTTTTTAATAATCTTGCACACCTCGCTCTTGCGCTTTAGCTCACTTAAAGACATACTGAGCTTTAACAAAGCATCTCCAGCTTTTTGTCCTTTTGGAAATTTTTGATAGCATTTAAGATAATTTAATGCCGCATTTTGAAAATCCTTCTGGCAGAAGAAACTCTCAGAATACCAAAATACCGCACGATCTAGCAAATTACTCTTAGGATAGGTTGCTATAAAGTCAGCAAATTGCTCTTTAGCAGATTCGTATTTTTTATCTTTCAAAGTCGCTAAAGCAAGGTCATAGACTTGTTTTTCAGATGAGGATTTTTCCCGGCCAGAATCCTTGAGCTCATTGGTCATAGCCGCATCTGTTTCAGAAGCGTTAAGGCTTGCGGGCTTTACTTGCTTTTGGAGCTCATTATTAGGAACTCCTTGACTATCAAGAGAAGTTTGGGACTGCTTTAATAAACTAACCTCATGCTCCAAGAACTCAATTTTGTTAGTCATTTTTCTCATCTCCGCCTCAAGCAAGTCAGCTCTATCATCTGCAAAAGAATGAAAAGCGATAAATATAATAGCTAAAATAGCTGCGATTTGTTTTTTCATATTTTTCTAATTTAACCTCGTTGATAAAAAATATTCTCAAACACATTCTTACTATGCTTGTTTGTTGATTTTAACTCAATTTCTGATAAGTGAAGCTTTTTTAAAACTTGCAACACTTGAGGTATTTCGATTTTTTTCATAATCTCCTTAAATTGATTGATATACATAAAAAATACAGGAGGCTTTAAAGATTTAATAGCCTCGTCTAAGTGGCTACCGGCAATAACTTTAAGTTTAGCAATGTATATATTTGTATAATACCTAATTAAACTTCTAATAACTAGTATTTCCGAAACACTTGCGGCAAATAAATCCTCAAGCTCGCTAAAATAACCATTAGCATCGTTATTAGCAAAAGCTATAGATAATTTGTCAATAGCAAAACTACGCGAAGGCACTATCAACTCTTTAGCAAGGCTAAGATCAATTTTAACATCAGTAGAGGCAGAAGCCAGTTTACCAAGCTCATTATATAAAATTTGCCGATCGTTATTCAAATTGTCACACACATACTCCAGAGCTTCGTCCGTCATAGCTTTATTCAAGTTTGACAAATACTTCCTGACTAACACCTTTAAATCAGATTTTAATTCGTAGTAACAAGCAACGCAAGCAAGACTTAGGTGCTTTTCAAAAAATTGCCTTAAAGAAGAGTTAGGCGAAAGTTCATCAGCAACTAATATCAAAAAGTTATGCAAACTCCCTTCTAAAGCAAGTTTATCATCCTTATCTAAGCTACTGCTACAATCCTGAAGCACAATAAGCTCTCTAGCATCAAAAAGACTAATACAATTGGCTAATTGCAGCAATGAAACTGCGTTTTTCTCAGAATGCGATACTTTGCGAGCTTGTAATCCTAATGCATTTTGAATCAATGAAATAAAATGCTCTAAAACTCCTTTATCAGGACCATACATTAGCAAGGAATTGACCTGCCCTGCTCTAACTTTCATCAAAAGCGAATCAAAATTTTTAGGATAAAACCGCATGCCTAAAATACAAGGATAGTCATAAAGATAATTAGATTGACATGTTAAGCAGTTTATCCCAAGCTTGCTGCACCTCGGTACGCAATTTTACCATGATCTCTAATATATTTTTTGCATCAGTGCTAGCATGGAGAAGATCTAGCGGACTTGCCTCCCCAACCATTGACTTTAAAGACACCTCTTCTTGTTTGCGTAATTTTTTTCTCAAAGTGCCAATTATAGAAGGCTCTGCTGAGGCAATTTGCTCTATATAAACTGAATCAAAGACTCTGTTAATCGATTTAGCCTGAGCAAGAGTCTGCACCTGAGCCATATTAGCACGCATCATCTCTTGAAAGTCATTAGTATCTTTAATTTGTGCATTGTTAGCTTGTATTTGACTCTGAACTTGCTTATAAGCAGTGGTAGCTTGAAGATTTGTAATGCTCATTTATTTTATCAGATCTGTTGTATTTTTAATCATCGACTTTGATATTTCTATAACGCTTAAATTAGCTTCATAAGATCTTTGCGCCTCAGAAGCATCAACACGCTCTATAACTTTATCAACATTTGGATATTTAACATATCCATAGGTATCAGCCGCCGGATGACTTGGCTCGTATTTATGTTTATACGCAGTCTTAGTATCGAGCCGCCTTCTTGCTACAACTAACTTTTTAGTCCCAAGGTTCTTATCATATTTATTTTTCACAAACATCACTTGCCTTGTATAGGGCTGCCCACCAGGCTTGTCAGAGGCAGAATGCTCATTAGCCATATTCTCAGAAATCATTTTAATGCGCTCAGTTTGTACCTTATTTGCAGAAACAGCTTTATCAATAGCGGCTTTTAAAGCATCATCAGCATAGACGCTGCCGGCAGAAAATATTAAAAATAACAAAAAAATTTTATCCATTATCTTTGCCTATCGCAGATTTGATCAAATTATTAGAGCTATTATATATGCTCAAAGCCTCATTGTATTTTTGCTGATTTTGCACTAAGCGCACAGTCTCGCCAGTTAATGAGACGTTGTTACCATTGGGCTTTTCTTCTACATCGGTTTGCATAACCGTAGGAAACGAGCTAGGTGCAGCATCTGAAGATTGCAAATGAGCAGATGAAGTCCGCGTTAACGATAGTTTACCTTTCTTCAAACCGCCCCCTTCACGCAATTCCTTGGAATTTTTGGCTAATTGGAGCTCAAGACCTTTATACCCAGGAGTAGTTACATTTGATATATTATTTGATATTAACGCATGCCTAGCTGATAGCGCGCTAGCTTGGCGCATTACCAAATCTCCAAAGGTAGGATTATTTGACGATGAAGCATGCCTAGCTGATAGAGCTAGATCTTTAGGAGTTGCCACATCCAACAATGCAGGAAGGCTAACAGAATGAATTGACATTAGTCTTTAGTATAATAAACTTCTCTATAATAGACAATTATATACCTGTTGCCTATTTTTTTGCAACAATAAAATTTACTTATATGCGTTTAAAATTTGTAAAATACAGCTTGCGCTACTATAAGCTTGCCAAAAACTCTGCAGCCTTACCTCGATAGGAAAAAGCAAATTCTCTGGCAGTAAGATCTTGGCACAAGGCTTGGTGGCTTGAAGATTTATTGATTCATCTAGGCCAGATACCTCAATTTGATAGGTAACATTATTGTCACTGACTGCAATCCAGTCATCATAAACCATACTGCGCCCTACCCACCATAGCTTTAGCAACCTATCTTTTAAACAGTAACCTAGATTTATAGGAGTCGGCAAAATCTTGCGACCAACCTTATGAGAAAACTTCTTACTGCCAACCTTGAAAAATAAATCTCGATCCTGATTTGCCTGATCAATAGATATATTAGAGATATTTTTGCCAATAACTGCAAAATCCTGACCACAAGCATGGGTATTAATATATTTTTCAGTAGCCAGCTCTCCGCGAATTAAATGGCTGATTTTATAAGTGTTATCGGCAATGAGCTGGCAATTCTTATACCTTAAAACCTCACGACCAATACTGATAAAACTCTTCCGCCCCCAAAATTCATCATCACTTAGAGTTCTGAGTTTGCAGAGCGAATAGAGCACAAAATAAGACACATTGTCTATAACATAAGGATTGGCACTTAAATCACTTTGAAATGAAATCACTCTACCTAAAATGCTGGAATTAGTAATTTTACAGACTTTATCAAAATTTTTATCATCCAAAGACGCGTATAGATAAGTTGCCAAATTGCCTTGGCAGGCAAGATGAGCATAATGCTGACGACTTGAATTCCATGGCAAGGCTGGACAAATCTAAAAATTTTATCTCTTCAAAGCGGGGCTTATATTCAAGCAAAGCTGATGGCGTTTTGCAAGGCAGAGAATATATAGCCACATCTTCGCAAAGTAGCGTTATTTTCAACGCAAATCCAGCAAGCGCAATATCAATGATGCGCAAATGGTAGCGATAATTCAAAATATTAATTGTAATTATATCACAATGACACAAATGTAAATAAGTTATTGGCAGCATGAAAATAAGCATTTTATTTTCAGCTCTAGCATTATTAATGATCATTTCTGCAATTCTAGCAGCATCGACTTCAGACAAGACTATTGGCAGATGCAAAAAATAAGCGGCTTTGTCAGATTTACTATCGACATTAACGTATATTTCATCGAGGCGGTATTTTTTATTTTGATTGATAAAGCTTATGTGCACATGATTTAGCGTTTGACTGGGGGTGATTTCAGAGAGCTCAAAATGCTTAACCCCATCACTTTTAAGCAAATCTCGTTGATTAATAGAGGTAACAACGCCAGAACCGCCGCGCTTTTTAAATACTAACCTTTCTTTATCTTGATAGATATCGAAAAAATAGCAGCATCTTAATAGATTAATCGCATCTAAGCTAGATAAATTTTTCTCAAAAATAACCCCTTCAATCGCAATATCTAAATTTTCTACATCAATTTCATCAGCTCCGATCCCAGCTTGCCGGCAAATCTCAGCAACAACACTTGCCAAAGAAATAACGCCAAATTTATTATTAACCCAGTGCCCCTTCTCCCATAAATAGCCATCATTCCAAACGTTATAATCAGGCCACGCTGGATATGGCCTAGCATCCCAAGTCCAAAGATACATAGCCTCGAGCATTGGATTGTTTTGCCAGTGTTGCAGCGATAACTTAATAGCCCTGCGCTGTAAAGAAAAGTCTCTAGAGCCATCAGAATATAAGGGAGCTCTGCCATCAAGGCAATTGGGGTCATAAAAAACATTGGGCGGATTAGTCGCTTTATCTATCGAAGGAAAGCCAAATTCAGTAAAGCAGATTTTTTTTATACACGGCTTCCAGGCTGTTTGCTTGCCATCAGGATTAGTATGAAAATTACTCCACCAGTAATGAAAATTTTTCCAAGCATACTGAGAAGAAAGCTCCTTTTTATTGCCATCAGGATCTATAAAATAATCAAACCCCTCCCCTGAAGACCACCCTTGCAATATCTCCTGATCAGAAATTTGCGAGCGAGCGCTTAAAGTCAGCGGTACATAAGCATCTATTCCTACAAAATCAATTGCAGGGCTTGCCCATAAAGCATCAAGATTAAACCAACCCCCATGGGCGTGATGATATTCAGACCAATCGGCCGCATAAGTATTCTTAACGCTGCCGCCAACAATACTCTTTACCATTTCAGCAAGCTTAACTAACTCGTTTACTGCCGGAAATTGATTATCCCTAGTTCTAATAGAGGTTATTTGCTTTAACTCAGAGTCAATGACAAAAGCACT
>CAMCJU010000045.1 GCA_945875085.1 Candidatus Phycorickettsia trachydisci | reverse complement strand
ACAGACAGTTTCTAAGTCGCGATCTTGCGGACCGCGCCAAGCAGCGCCCATGCAAAAACGAGAAGCGCCAGCATCTTTTGCGCGCTTTGCCGCCTCTAAAACCTTCTGGATTTCCATAAGAGGCTCTTTTTTTAGGCCGCTCTGATAATGAGCGGATTGTGGGCAGTAGGAGCAATTTTCAGGACAACTACCTGTTTTTATACTTAAGAGTGTGCTAATTTGAATCTTATTGGGATCAAAGTTATCTCTATGCACCACCTGAGCCTTATAGAGCACTTCAAAAAATGGTAGATCAAAAAGCTGCTTTGCTTCTTGGAAGGACCAATTTTTAAAATCGCTATTTTTTTGCATATAATATCTGAAAGTTCAATTAAATTCTAGCAGCAAACATGCTAAAAGAGCGCGCGCTAGACTTACAACTACCCTAAATGATACAGGAAAATACAGACAATTGCCAGAACCCCCTAGGGGTAAAAGAGGCATGAAAGAAAAGCAATGCAATTTAGCAAACATCAAAATCAAAATACGTATCTTTAAAAGGCTCATTATCTAAGGTGTAATGCCACCATTCTTTTTGATAATCAAGAAAACCGGCATTTTGCATCGTTACTCTTAAATATTGCCGCCAAGCAAGGTTTTGCTTTGGTATTAAGGTAGTATCGTGCATAGATGCTTGATCAAACAAATCAAAAGAAGTATACATATCCAAGGTTCCATCATCAAGATAAGGTAGTATTCTTCCGCCTGGTATTTTTCTTTGCTTCACCTTTGGGTTTACCTTGTAGACATCTCTTAGTTTGATAATGCTAACATCCAAAGCGCTGCCCCTGCTATGGGAAGACTTGGTGCTGATATATCCTAAGTCGAAAATTTGCCTCTTGTTGGTTATACTTGGATAGTACATATTGCGCATCTTAAGATCATCAGCATCATTGCTCCAGCGTATAAAATGATCCACGGCCTTCTGCGGGCGATATGCATCATACACCACCAAGGAAAAGCCCCCTAGCCGCAATCTTAATTGCACTTCTTGCACAGCTCTGGCTGCTTGAATAGTCAGTATCGCGCAAGCTTTTAGGTAACCATCAATTTTTGCGCCGATAAAATTTGCGTCCGTCGCATAAGACATAACCTGGATAATTGACGGATCCACATCTGATAAATAGACAAAACCATCAGCTAAAGACACAAAAATACCTACTCTTCTTTGCTAAATTCCATTAAAAGCTGCCCGGCGCTGACATTCTGCCCTTTAGCAACATGGATTTTGGCAACTTTTGCATCATGCTCAGCTAGAATAATATTTTCCATTTTCATAGCAGTTAAAGTAACCAAATCCTTTCCTTGAGATATTTTATCCCCTTGCGCGACGTTAACTGCAATGATTTGTCCGGTCATCGGGGCTAAAAGCTCTCTTTTAAAAATGCTGATTTCTTTACGCGGCAAAAGAGCCTCAAGTTCAGCGACCCTGATTGACTTAATATGAATTTTAACCGTAACGCCAGAATGAGTTAGTAAATACCCGCCACGTACATGCTCGATACGCACATGTATTTGGCGACCATTAACCACACCCTTGAATAGCCTGTTACCTATAGTCCAATAACTATTAATGTAAGTTTTGCTGCCATCATAGCGAATTTTATATCCATGCTCTATAGGCTTAAGGACCACTGGAATTAGCTTATCATCTATTCCTACAACCCAACGAGTACTGAGCTTATTGACCTGATTGGTAAGTTGGCCAGGGGTATTTGCGGCGCGTTTTTGCTCAGAAAGGAAAATAAAAATAGCTGTAGAAAGAAACACTTGGGTGATTTCTGAGGTAATATTAGCCCCAGAGAAACCATCTGGATATTCCTCAGCAATAAAATTCGTTGAAATATCAGCAGCAATGAATCTTGGATGATTAATAATTGCCTCTAAAAAACTAATGTTATGGGAAATGCCGCGTACAACAAATGTACTTAATGCATTTTTCATCCTGTCAATAGCAAGGTTTCGATCTGGGGCATAAGTGCAAATTTTAGCAATCATAGGATCGTAAAACATACTTACCTCACAGCCAGGGCCTATCGAGGTATCAATTCTAAGGCCAGCGCTCTTAATTGGCTCACTATATTCATTGATCCTGCCGCTTGAGGGCAAAAATCCGCGCGTTGGGTCTTCGGCATAAATGCGACATTCAATAGCGTGTCCGTTGAATTTAATATCTTGCTGAGTAAATGAGAGTTTGCAGCCCGAGGCGATCTTGACCATCTCTTCTACTATGTCGATCCCAGTAATAAGCTCGGTAACAGGGTGCTCGACTTGTATCCTGGTGTTCATTTCTAAAAAATAAAATTCTTTATTTTCATCAATGATAAACTCAACAGTACCTGCTGAGTAATATCCAACTTCTAGCGCCAAGGTCATAGATTGGGCAAACATTTTTTGCCTAATTTGCTCATCAATAAAAACGCAAGGGGCTTCTTCGATGATTTTTTGATGATGCCTTTGAATCGAGCATTCGCGCTCGCCTAAACAGACTATATTACCGTAACGATCAGCAAGTATCTGCACCTCAACATGTCTTGGCCTTTGAATAAATTTCTCAATAAACAATCTACTATCGTCAAAGCTATTAAAGGCTTCCAGGGTTGCTGATTTATATGCTGCTTGCATCTCTGATTCGTTGTGCACGATTCTCATCCCCCTGCCGCCACCTCCTGCTGCAGCCTTGACAATAACAGGAAAGCCAAGGGATTTGGCGATTTCATTAGCCTGCTGCGCGCTATCAATCGTACCGATATATCCTGGAACGGTATTGATGCCAGCTTTAATAGCGATTTTTTTAGCCTCAATCTTATCGCCCATGCTTTTTATCGCCTTAACGCTGGGGCCTATTAAAGTTACTCGCTCTTTTTTTAAGGCAGCGGCAAAATTAGCATTTTCAGATAAAAATCCATAGCCGGGATGCACGGCCTGAGCGCCGCTTTCTCTAATTGCTTGAATCAATTTCTGAATCGATAAATAGCTTTCTGTTGCTGGAGAATTGCCGATATAGTAAGCTTCATCAGCCATTTCAACATATAAAGAGTTGCTATCAGCCTCTGAGTAAACAGCAACGGACCTGATATTCATCTTTTTTAGCGTCTTGATTATCCTAATGGCAATCTCTCCGCGGTTTGCTATTAAAACTTTTTCAAATGATCGTTTGCTCATAAGGGTAGGTTGTCGTGTTTTTTTAAAATCGGGGAAATTTTCTTATGTTTTAACATATTTAAAGCTTTGCAGATCTTGGATCTTGTTTCTTGTGGCTCGATAATGCCATCTATATAACCTTTTTTTGCCGAGACAAAAGGCGACAGAACGCTCTGCTGATATTGCTGAATTTTTTCTTGACGAATCTGTGGATCCTTTGCAATCAAGCGCCCATAGACAATATCAATGGCACTAGAGGCGCCCATTACTGCAATTTCTGCATTTGGCCAAGCGTAGTTAATATCGCCCCCAAGATGCTTGGAACTCATAACTATATAAGCCCCCCCATAAGCTTTGCGAGTAATGATGGTAATTTTGGGAACTGTAGCTTCAGCATAAGCGTAAAGAAGCTTTGCTCCATGTTTAATAATGCCATTATACTCCTGATCTGTTCCTGGCAAAAATCCAGGAACGTCTACAAAAGTAAGCAGCGGTATATTAAACGCATCACAAAACCGCACAAATCTTGCGGCCTTACGCGATGCTTTGATATCTAAGCAGCCAGCAAGTGCAAGGGGTTGGTTTGCAACTATACCAACAGCCTGGCCATTCATATAAGAAAATCCTATGACTATATTTTTGGCAAAATCTGGCTGCAGCTCAAAAAATTCAGCTTCATCGACGATAACCTCTATTAATTCTTTAATATCATATGGCTTATTTGGATTGGCTGGAATTAGCGTATTTAGCGACATATCGATACGGTCAGCTGAATCATGAGTCATCCTTGCGGGGGGTGAGTGCCTGTTAGAAAGCGGCAAAAATCCAAAAAACTTTCTCAGCTCCAATAAAGCCTCAACGTCATTTTTGAAAGCTAAATCTGCCACTCCGGTTTTACTGGTATGGACATAACTGCCCCCTAAATCCTCTTGCGAGACCTCTTCGCCAGTAACGTTTTTTACCACACTAGGACCAGTTACAAACATGTGCGAGGTATCCTCCACCATAAAGATAAAATCAGTCAAAGCTGGAGAATATACAGCGCCACCAGCGCATGGGCCCATAATCATGGAAATTTGAGGAATTACTCCTGAGGCTGCTGTATTAAGCTTAAAAATATCACCGTATCCCGCCAAAGAATCAATTCCTTCTTGAATGCGCGCGCCGCCTGAATCGTTTATGCCAATCAAAGGGGCTCCTACATCAATAGCCTTTTGAATGAGTCTGGCGATTTTTTGCGCATGTTGATATCCAAGAGAACCTCCAAGAACCGTAAAATCTTGACTATATACAAAAACTAACCTGCCATTAATAGTGCCATGCCCAGTAACAACGCCATCGCCATAAAACTTTTTATCAGGCATATCAAAGTCATTGCAGTTGTGCTCAACGAACATGCCAACCTCTTGGAAACTACCTGGATCAACTAAAATCTCTATTCGCTCACGGGCTGTAAGTTTGCCCTTTTGATGTTGTAGGCGGGTTCGCTCAGGTTCAGCGCCTAATCTAGCCTGCCCACTTTTGTATTCCAGATCTTTCAAAATGTTTATACTCAATTAAATTGCTTATCCGCTTCAATAAACATCATATTATTATAAACTCAATATATCAATCTCCGGCAGAGCTTATAAATAAATTTAAATCCCTTGAATAGAAAAATATTATTCAGTATAATCGTTATAATCGTAGGCTTTAAGCGTCGATGCCTTGGAATTCTAGTAGTGTTATATGAATAAAAAAAGTTTTATTATCACGGCATTAAGCTCAATAGTACAATATTACGATTATCATCTTTTCGGCTTTTTGGCAGCAAGTATTGCTAAAAATTTTTTTCCAGCCGATAACGAGGCCACCAGCCTGATAAATACATATCTAGTGATGTTTATCGCAGTTCTTGCAAAGCCTATAGGCTCGGTAATTTTGGGCCGTATTGGCGATACATTTGGCAGGCAAACAACTATCAATATCAGCATAACCTGTTTGGCAATTGCCTCATTGCTTATCAGTATCTTGCCAGACTTTAACTCTATTGGTATTACTAGCTGTTTACTGCTGTTAATCGCCAGGATGTGTATTGCTGCTTTTGCCTCATCAGGCTCGGATGGCGCTAGACTTTACATGTATGAAAAAATAAGCAATAAAAGAAAAAATTTTAGCTCCGGGGTATCTACGCTATTTTCGCTGACTGGCTCTTTTTGCGCATCAATATCGGCTTGGTTTTTTACCCTTGATTCAATGCCCAAAGATTTTTGGCGCTTGGCCTTTTTGCTTGGAGCGGTCAGTAGCTTTCTGTTGATTTTCTTAAGAAAAATCTGCATTGATAAAAACGAAGATTTACTGCTAAAGCAAGAAGAGCAATACAATACTTATAAAGACATGCCATTATTAAAAATAATAAAACAAAATCTTTTGTTGTTATTCTTATGCGTTATTATTGCAGGGAGCATTGGGGGGACATATCAGTTTAATTTTGTTTTTTTAGCAACCTATAATTCCAAGATTCTGCAAACAATAGATCTCTCAAGTATGCAGTTTTATAGATCAATAGGAATTGTGATATACATAGTATTTTCAATTATCGGCGGGATACTTGCCGACAAAACAAACCCTAGAGTTCTGGCAACGTTGGCTGCTATTATGCTCATCATACTGGGCTTTTTAAACTGCTATTTGATAAAACATAATAAATTTTTCCTCATTATATACTTGCTAAATAGCGCCATGTTGCCTTTGTTAAACATGCCAAGCTTGACGCTCATTAAATCGTCCATACCAAAAGTCATACGCTATCGCTTATTTAGCTTAGCGCATTCTTTGGGCTCAATAATGATATCAGGACCAACGTCTCTGCTGGCGACAAGTATGTATCACTGGAGCGCTATAAAATACCTACCGCTGTTTTATTTTATAGCAATGGTCCTAGTTTCGGCAGTCGCTATGAATGTTTTGAGTAAAATGAGTAAATTAATAATAAGGACTTGAATTTTGTCTCAAGAATTGGTAACGTGTAAGCATAAGCACCCGTAGCTCAATTGGACAGAGCGTATGACTACGGATCATAAGGTTAGGGGTTCGACTCCTCTCGGGTGCACCACCTTAAAAAGACAGGTTAATAAAGGCTAGGTAATAAAAGCTCGTAAAAACAACTCACAAAAAAATTCACCCTGCAAAATCCACCAACAAAAACACGCTCATGACTAAAATCTCCTCCTGGAACGTCAACTCTATCAACGCCCATCTAGATCAAGTTACATCCTGGATCAAGCAAAACGATCCTGATATTTTATTACTTCAAGAAACTAAATGCGAAGACTCGAATTTTCCTTACGCAGCTCTTGAGCAATTTAGCATAAGTCATCTAGGGCAGAAGTCTTATAATGGCGTTGCTATTTTAAGTAAACATCGCCTTGAAAACATCTCCGAGACATTTGAAAATAACCCATGCCCTGAGCAGGCAAGATTCATTCAGGCTGATTTTGCTTGCCCTATTGGCATGCTAAAAGTAATCAATGTATATGTGCCAAATGGAGGAGAGGTGGATAGTGAAAAATTTGCCATAAAGTTGGAGTTTTTGAAACATCTTTTAATTTACTTGCACACGCTAGACTCAAATACGCCCACTATTCTAGCGGGAGATTTCAATGTCGCTCCATTTGATATTGACGTATATTCACCTGAGCAGGCTTATGGAGGTCTGCTTTTTAGCGATGTTGAAAAAAAACTGATGCGCGCAATAATAAACGCTAATTTTTTTGACACCTATCGGTTACTTAACCCCTATGCGCAAGAATTCAGC
>CAMCJU010000044.1 GCA_945875085.1 Candidatus Phycorickettsia trachydisci | reverse complement strand
GAAAAGATCTTGGCTATAGCAAAACGTACGCAAAATGGCGGAGGGGAAATCGTTGCGCTGTTAAAAACTGGCTCGGCATTTTATGCTCCAGCTCTAGGGGCGCTGCAAATTGCCGAAAGCTATTTACTTGATCAGAAGCGTATTTTGCCATGCGCTGCATATTTGGATGGGCATTATGGAGTAAAAGACTTGTATGTCGGGGTGCCAGTTATTATTGGCGCAAAAGGCGTAGAAAAGATTATCGAGATAGAGCTAAACCAGGAGGAGCAAAAAAGCTTTGCATCATCTGCCCAAGCGGTAAGAGATTTGATAGCCGCGATTTGATAGCCGGCATTTGTCAGCTATATATAAAATTAAATTGAGCTTCAAGCAAATTTAGGCTATTATTTAATTATATATAACAGTCCTCTTCCAAGGGTTTTGAGCTTTGCATTTAATAAAAAAAATTTGTTATATCATTTTGCTACTTTTGTCTTCAAAAAAAGCCGCATCTTTCGGAGTTTTTGACCTTATTTCAAAAGATGCTCAGCAATATCAAAATGATGGCGGTGATAATATTGATATCGACGATAACGTGCAAGATTTTTTTCAAGATTACAAGCTTGATATTGACAGTGCAATGAGGGGTAGTGCCAAAATTATTGCCATTAATAAAATAACTGCCCAGCGCCAATTGTTAGATGTTAAAATCAATACTCCTGTTTTTTTTAATAATCTTGAGATTATTTTGCGTAAATGCCTAAAAATTAATGATCCATATAAG
Source organism: Candidatus Phycorickettsia trachydisci (assembly GCA_945875085.1). GTDB lineage: Bacteria > Pseudomonadota > Alphaproteobacteria > Rickettsiales > Rickettsiaceae > CAMCJU01. The sequence continues at coordinate 6,299 of CAMCJU010000044.1, read as the reverse complement.
CCAGATGATTATGGATTATTTACCTTAACTGAGTATAAATTAAACGATGATGCTAGCATTACTTTTCAAGGCTGGCTAATATCAAGCAGCATTTCTTTATCTAATTTTAGTCATCCTGTATATGAAATTTTTCTTAAAGACTGTCTGTAGATAAGATATTATAATTTATTAAAATTTTTTACTTGTAAATATTATGCAAATAACTCTTGCTTTGGATTCATTAAAGGATCAGATAGAATCGCTAGATATTTTGAAAATTTATGGCCGTGTCTCATCCATCAAAGGTATGATCATAGAATGCAAAGGTCTTGCTGATTTTATTGTGGTGGGAAGTCGTTGTTTCGTTGAGAAAAAACTCAGCGACAAGCTTGACAATAGGCTTATGTGTGAAGTTGTGGGCTTTAACAATAATATAGTTATGCTCATGGCGTTTGGTGATCTTGAAGGAATCGCCGTTGGCGCCAGGGTCGAAGTTAGTAATCATGATAGCTATATTAAGCCAGATTTATCATGGCGCGGTAGAATTATAAATGCCTTTGGAGAGGCGATAGATTCAGGCCCCCCTTTAAAAAAAGGTTTTGAAGCCTATTTTTTAAAAACACATCCAAAAAATTCACAAAACCGCAAATCTTTAGGGGGAAAGATTGGTTTAGGGGTAAAAGTGATCGATTTATTTACTTCATGCTGTCAGGGGCAAAGAATGGGTATTTTTGCTGGCAGTGGCGTTGGTAAGTCAGTTTTGATATCTATGCTAACTAAATTTGCTGATTTTGATGTCAAGGTCATAGGCTTGATAGGGGAGCGTAGTCGCGAAGTAAAGGAATTTATTGATGAATATTTAGGCCATGAAGGTCTTAAAAATGCGGTAATTGTCGTAGCTACTGGTGATGAGCCAGCCTTAGTGCGCAAAAGAGCCGCCTATATGACAATGGCGATTGCCGAGTATTTTCGCGATGCTGGCAAAGAGGTCTTGTGTATTATCGACTCGATTACCAGATTTGCTATGGCGCAAAGAGAAATAGGCTTGGGGATTGGTGAGCCTCCAGCTACAAAAGGATATACACCTTCGGTTTTTGCTGAATTGCCTAAATTACTAGAAAGAGCTGGGCCTGGTCAGGGCAATACTGCTATTACGGGTTTGTTTACGGTGCTTGTCGAAGGCGATGATCATAACGAACCTGTAAGTGATGCGGTGCGAGGGATTTTAGATGGTCATATAGTGCTTGACAGAGACATCGCTCAACATGGGCGCTATCCTGCAGTTGACGTGCTAAAAAGCATCTCTAGATCGATGCCTAAATGCAATACCGATCATGAAAACATGCTAGTTAGCAAAGCTCGCAAAATTTTAGCAACCTATAACAATATGGCTGAATTAATTAGGATAGGGGCTTACAAAAATGGCTCTAATCCTGAAGTTGATGAGGCAATTAAGTATCAAGCAAGTCTGGAGGCTTTTTTAAAGCAACTTCCCAATGAGCATAGCTACATTAGCGATAGCTTACTGGAGCTAGAAAGAATATTGGATGACAAATAATTTATCAACTCTTCAAATTTATGAACACTCTAGGCGTGATGCATAAAATGCATAAACATGAGCTAAATGATCTGGTTTATAGCTTAAAAGAGCTTGAGGTTAAAAAAAATTCTGCTCAAGATATGATAAGTCAGATTTTGGCACAAACAAAGTTAGAAACTGATAAATACCAAGGCGGCCAATATAGCAGCATACTTGCATCTTACTTAAAGCAGCAAGATGACAACGTCAAAATGCACAAAAGTAAAATTCAAGAACTTGAAGTTTTAATTCAAAATCTACAGGAAGAAATTGGCGAAAAATTCGCAGAGATCAAAAAACTTGAATTATTGATCAAGAATAAGGATTTAAAAGCTAAACAAGAGCTCGATAAGTTAGAAAGCAGCGCGCAAGACGAGATGTCTTCCCAAGCTATGTTTAGATCGGCGCAGAATTAACAGTTAGTAATATAAGATGATAAGTCGGTTAAGCGGAATAGTTGAAGAAGTGATTGGCGATTTTCTCATTTTGGATGTTGGTGGAGTTGGCTATCAAGTATATTGCCTGTTGCCTACGTTGAAGAGTTTAAAGCTCAAGGAAAAGTGCATTTTGCACATTGATATGCAAGTGCGCGAAGATAGTATCAGGCTATTTGGATTTTTAAATTTAGAAGAAAAGGAGCTATTTTTGTTGTTGCAATCAGTAAACGGAGTAGGGGCCAAAGTTGCTCTTAGTATTTTATCGCAGATCAGCCTTAATGACCTATGCTCTGCTATTAAGGATGGTAATAAGAATATACTTGTTGCCATTAACGGCATAGGTCCCAAAACAGCTGACAGGATTATTGTAGAGCTTAAAAATCATAAAATTTTCGCGTCTTTAAATTTTCATGCAGTCTTACAATTCCCTGAAGCGCAAGATGCTATCTCAGCGTTAGTTGCGCTTGGAGTTTCTAAAAATCAAGCCCTAGCTGCTGTAGATAGTGTGTTATTGAAAAACCCAGATGCAAAAACCCATGATATAATAAAGCAAGCATTAACATATACTAACTAAATGACCAATCCCTTGCTGAGCGCGGTGGCAAATGAGCCAGATATTATATCGTTAAGGCCAAGTTCTTTCAAAGAGTTCATAGGTCAGCATAAACTCAAAGATAATCTTGAGATATTTATTAATGCAGCAAAGACAAGAGGCTTATCATTAGATCATTGTTTATTTTATGGCCCTCCAGGTCTTGGTAAGACTACGCTAGCTAACTTGATAGCCAAAGAGATGGGCACCAACATTAAGTCAACATCAGGCCCAATGCTCTCCAGACCAGCAGATCTTGCAGCTATTCTTACAAATTTGCAAAAACATGACGTCCTATTTATAGATGAAATCCATAGACTGCCAATTGCTGTTGAGGAGGTGCTTTATGCGGCTATGGAAGATTATGCTCTAGATATTATTATTGGCGAAGGACCGGCGGCGCGGTGTATGCGTATTAACCTGCAGCCATTTACCTTGGTTGGCGCCACCACGAGACTTGGATTAATTAGTGGCCCGCTTCGGGATAGATTCGGCATTCCTTTGCGGCTTGAATTTTATTCAACGCAAGAGCTAAATAGCGTAGTTAATCGTAATGCAAGTATTTTATGTATAAATATTTGCCAAGATGGCGCTAATGAAATTGCCCATCGCTCTAGAGGAACTCCAAGAATTGCTATTCGTTTACTCAAGCGTTTATCTGATTTTGCCTTAATGTCAAATAACAATCTGATAGATGCTGATCTTGCTAATGACTCCTTAAATAAGCTTGAGGTTGATAAGGCTGGCTTGGACAGTAATGATTATCGCTATTTAAATTTCATTGCTAAAAACTATGACGGCGGACCCGTGGGCGTTGAGACGATTGCTGCAGGTCTTTCTGAGCAAAAAGATGCCATCGAGGAAGCTATAGAGCCATATCTAATACAAATAGGTTTCATTCAAAGAACGCCAAGAGGCAGGGCTCTGACTACTAAAGCTATGGCATACTTGAACATCCCTGGGACCGGCATGCTGTTTTAAGGCATTTGAGATCTTTCCTATGCTTTTAGTATATCACTTTTATTATTTTTTATTATTTTTTATATAAATATTAGGTCCCAGGTCCTGTATTATGTTAATCTTTAATTGTAAAGTAACATAAAAAAGTAATAAAAATGAATTATCCTGAATTAGTACTCTCTGGCCAATGCTTTGGCAGTAGTTTTTATAAATTAGGCAACGCCTCTTTTTCATTGGCCTATCTTGCCTATCCAACTTCAATGATGACCTTGCAGGCCGGTATTGGCTATGGCGCTTTCATCGCTGCGGACGCATGGAGCAATACGACATGCCATAATATCTTGATGAGTAACAATGATGCCAAATTTGCTACTGCCGCCTTGGCGCTTATCGGATATTCTTATAGCCCACCTGTGTTGCCTGAGTATTTGAGCAACAATGTCGCTGGGGTTTTAAGTTATGCCTTTTCGAATTATTCTCCTTTGTGCTATGCTGCTGGTAGCTCAGCTTTGGTCAATCCAATGCATGTTGTTAGTACTTGTAAAGCCAGTTTTGGTGCCATTAAAAATTTAATAGGCTCTGCACATGATGCTGCTAAAGGATTCTATCATCTTGGCAAGGGCTTTTGCACCACGCCAGAGGAGGTTCTAAAATCTCATGATGACCAAGATTTATCTTCTATAATTTCTCTTTGCACGCAAGAGCTAGAGCAGGATCATCAAAAGCAGGATTATTCGCATAGTGGACGTTTGTCTAAGGTTCTTACGGACTACGACGATGATGCAAAAGATAAGTCATTTATTGATAAGTGTTTTACAGATTACGACGATTATATAAAAGAGCAGGATAAAAAAAGTTATGATTTGTATGAAGAGATAGATTCGTCAGATTGGCAAGATATTAATGATTTTCAAGACATGTTTCAGCGAAAACCTTTGGGTCAGAATTGATTTTAATAAGATTTTCATCCAAGTTGATGTTAAAGTTTGCTTGAGTCTGCGCTCTGATTTCATCGATACTAACATCAGGGCTCTTGGCAACAAGCTCTAACTCTTCTTTGATATCAAAAATCGCCAAGTTGGTGATAATTCTTTTCACTACCCCTGCGCCAGTCAGTGGGAGTCTACATGTTTGAACTATTTTTGCCGAACCATCCTTTGCGGTATGCTCCATTATTATCACAACTCTTTTAGCATTAGCTACAAGGTCCATTGCCCCGCCCATACCCTTGATCATCTTGCCGGGGATGGTCCAATTGGCAAGATCGCCTTTTGCAGAAACTTCTAAGGCCCCAAGGATGGTAAGATCTATATGGCCACCCCTTATCATGGCAAAAGACGTTGCACTATCAAAGTAGCTACACCCCTGATCTTGGGAGATTGTCTCTTTACCAGCGTTGATAAGATCGGCATCTTCCTGCCCATCTATAGGGTAGGGGCCAATGCCAAGCATCCCATTTTCACTTTGCAAAGTTACGCAAATGTGTGATGGAATATAGTTTGCTACTTTTGTTGGTATGCCAATGCCAAGATTAACGTACATGCCGCTTTGAAGCTCAAGCCTGGCAGCTATTTGACAAATTTCCTCTAAGGTCCACGACATAATCTATTTTACCCTTGTTGTTTTCTTCTCAATTTTTTTCTCGTAAGACTCGCCTTTTACCAGGCGGTTTATGAAGATATTTGGCGTGTGCACAAAATCTGGATCCAGGAAATCAACAATTTCTTCCACTTCGCACACTACTGTTTTTGCCGCAGTAGCCATCACTTGATTGAAATTCCTTGCGGTTTTTCGGTAGATTATATTACCATGTTTATCTGCTTGATAGCCTTTTATTATGGCAAGATCAGCGTGCAAGGCTTCCTCCATCAAGTAAGGCTGATTATTGAAAATTTTTACTTCTTTACCGTTTTGCACAATTGTACCAAGGCCAGTTTTTGTATAAAACGCTGGAATGCCTGCGCCAGCAGCTCTTATTTTTTCAGCCAAAGTACCTTGCGGCAAGAGCTCTAGCTCTAATTTGTTTTCCAGTAGCATCTTTTCGAAAATTTTATTCTCGCCAACGTAAGAGGAGGTCATTTTTTTAACCTGCCCATTTGCCAGTAAAATGCCCAGCCCAAAGTCATCAACGCCGCAATTATTACTGATGATTTTTAAGTTTTTAACACCAAATGTTTTTATTTGCGCTATTAAATTCTCAGGGATCCCGCAAAGGCCAAAACCGCCAGCCATGATAGTCATTCCATCAAATAGCAGGCCATCTAAAGCATCGAAGCAATTTTCAAAAACCTTACTTTGCATTTTTTTTATTACCTATTTTAAACAGCTATAAATATAAGCTATAACCGTTATAATCTATAGGTTAATTAAACTCGTGTCAATGATATTGATCAGTTTTATAATTAAAAAAGATAAGGTCTGCGCCAAAAATCACAACTACATCTTCTCTGCCTTATCTTCAACATTGCCCATAAAGTCTTGATTAAAGGTGTTATCGATTCCTTTGAGTTTATCATCTACCTCTAAGTTGACATTGTATTGCCAGATTTCATCCTTGATTAATGCCTCTTTCTCCTGGATTAATGCACCTTTAGCAAGGTATATCTTGTCAAAAATGCGTATGTCGAAAATGCGCAGTAAATAATATAAAAATATCTGTCTAACAGGTTTTAAAGAAGGCGTTAAAGGCAGATGAGAAAATAAAAGAGATTTTAAACTTATAAGACTCTGCTCTGAAGGTTCTGCTCAGTAA